>JASFJF010000185.1:0-7623 GCA_050122255.1 Desulfobacterales bacterium | reverse complement strand
GCTGCGGGCAGATCAGCCCGGTACCGTGAAAAAAATCCTGGTCGAAAATGAAGAGCCGGTCATGAAAAACCAGGGGCTGATTGAAATCGAGATTGCTTAAGCGGGCGCTCCTTAATTGATCATCATGAGGTCCTGAATGGCAACGGCTCAATTCAACAAAATTTTAATCGCCAATAGAGGAGAAATTGCCGTCCGGATTATACGTGCCTGCCGGGAAATGGGGATTCAAACCGTGGCGGTCTACTCGGATGCGGATGCAGACGCCCTGCATGTCAAATATGCTAATGAAGCGGTTCATATCGGGCCTGCATTGAGCCGCAAAAGTTATCTGAACATCGATCGCATCATCCAGGCTTGTAAGAATACAGACGCCGAAGCCGTTCACCCCGGGTATGGCTTTTTGTCTGAAAACGCTGATTTTGCCAGAGCGTGTGCGGATAACAATCTGGTATTTATTGGCCCCTCGGCTGGGTGCATCGCCGCCAGTGGCCATAAATCGTCTGCTCGCAAAACATTAATGGCGGCGGGGATTGCCATCATTCCGGGCAGTAAGGACATCATTTCTTCTCCGCAAGAGGCCTTGGAAATCGCCGCACAGGTGGGCTATCCCGTCATCGTGAAGGCCTCGGGCGGCGGGGGTGGCAGGGGCATGCGCATCGCCTACGACAAAGACGAACTGGCCGATGCGGTTGTGGTGGCCTCCGGCGAGGCCCGGGCAGCTTTCGGCAATCCGGACCTCTACCTGGAAAAATATATTGAAAAACCCCGGCATATTGAAATCCAGATTTTAGGGGATCATTTCGGTAACTATATTCACCTCGGAGAGCGAGAATGCAGTATCCAGATGCGCTACCAGAAACTGGTTGAAGAGTCACCCTCCCCTTTTGTTGATCAAGAATTGCGAAATAAACTGGGAGATACGGCCATTCAGGTTGCCCGGCTGGTCGGTTACACCAATGCCGGCACTATGGAGTTTCTGGTGGATAAAAACAAAAACTTTTATTTTATGGAGGTCAACGCCCGGGTTCAGGTCGAACATCCGGTAACCGAGCTGGTGACCGGAATCGATATCGTTCGGCAGCAAATTCTGATAGCCCAGGGCCAAATGTTGGCGCTGAAGCAGGATGACGTTCACCTGAATGGCTGGTCGCTGGAGTGTCGCATCAATGCCGCGGACCCGGCCGATAATTTTATGCCGTCTCCGGGTGACATCACCCATCTCATTATGCCGGCAGGGCCGGGTGTGCGAGTGGATACCCATATTTTTGCGCCATACCTCATATCGCCTTTTTATGATTCGCTGATCGGCAAATTGATCGTGTGGGCCGAGAATCGGGATATGGCCATAAAAAGAATGCAAAGGGCACTGGCTGAATTTCAGATAGAGGGGATTAAAAGCACGATACCCTTTCATCAGCAGGTGTTTCAGGATGCGGATTTCATCCGCGGCGACATTAACACCCATTTTCTGGAAAAATGGACAGCGCCGGGCTGATCCAATGCGGTTTAAGGCTGCTTTTGTAAAAAGGCGATGGCTTCCAGCATACGGTTTACCAGATGCGCGTGATATTGTTCACCCAGCTTCTGGGACGCCTGGGTAGAAGCGCCTGAGGTTCCACCGGATTTTTCCGCCAATCGTTGCATTTCGGCCGGACTGCTGGGGACATAGCAAAGCGTATCACCGGTATAGCGCGGATCCACATGATAGATGGAATCATGCTGGTGGGGATTATCCCGCGCTTTTTCCATCTTGACCAGATCTGGATAGCAATACCACATATGGGATCCTTCGATCTCTTCGGCATGGCCCACCTCTCCCCATTGCATATCAACGGTGAACTCTTTGGACATATAAGCCGGATCGAAGATAATCACTTTGACACCCAGCTCCCGTTTGGCTCGTTCAGCCGCAATTTGCATCCAGGCCACATTGACGATCCGATGCCCGTTGAGCAGGACAAATTTATCAAAATCATGGCTGGACAGGGATTTCAGCATGTCAAAGGCCACCTCGATGAGCACCTCGGCTCTGATCGTAATGGTACCGGGCAAAACCAGATGATGGGGACTCCAGCCAAACCACAACGGCGGCGCCACCAGGATGCCGGCTTTGAGTGCCGCTGCTTCGGCGATCGCATTGGCCACCATGGTATCGGTGCCAACCGGAAGATGGGCCCCGTGCTGTTCGGTGCTGCCGATGGGCAAAATAATGGTTCCCTGGCTTTCGACAGCCTTTTGTTTGACATCCTCCCAGGTGAGATTCTGCAACCATACTTCTTTTTCCAATTTCATTCTCCTTTTTTATAGATTAACGGTCACTCGCCGCCTCATCTTTAAAGTATCTGTATAAATTATCAAGCGCCATCGCCAGTGGGCGTGACGCCTGCCCATTGGCATCCGCCAGAGTGAATTAGAGATGCGGAATCGATATGGTATGCATTTTGACGACGAGAGCGTCGCTCGATGAGCGCTCAAATTTTGGCGGGCTGCTGCCAAAAATTCAATCAGCGTTGTCAGCCTCATGTGGTAAAAGTGATGAAACGGCTTTTTCGGGATCTTGGGATTGTGGTATCAAGTGAACATCGCGTTGCGGAAATGGGATTTCAATACCGGCAGCAGCAAAATCTTTATAAATCTGAAGGTTGAGTTCATGCACCAATCGGCCCCTGTCTTCAGGGCGTCGTGCCCAGCATAACAACTCAAATTCAAGCGCTGAGTCGCCAAACTGCCGGAACCGGACCCGCGGATCGGGCACAAAAGCTACCGTTTTATTTTCACGTGCAATGGTCAGCAGCACTTCCTGCACCTGATCCACATCAGAGCCGTAGGCTACACCCACTTTGATGCGCACCCTGAAACGGTTGCGCGGGGCACTTTGGTTGACAACCTTGGTGTTGGTCATCAGAGAATTGGGAATCGAAATCATGATATCGTCGCGAGTGATCATCCGCGTGCTGCGCATACCCACCTCCACGACCCGACCGCGCTCACCCGAATCCAGTACAATATAATCGCCGGATTTAAACGGTCGGTCCAGAAAGATACTGATGCCGCCAAAAAAATTGGCCAAAGTTTCGCGCGCTGCCAGGGCAACACCCAGACCGACGATACCGGCCGAGGCAAAAACCGCGGTAAAAGACATTCCCAGATAATCGCTGGTATTCCACAGCAGCACAAACAACAGCACCAGGGTGACCAGGCGGGTAATGAGGCGTACCAGATTGGCATCGATGGTTTTAACAAAGGCCCGTTTGGAGGTGATGATTAATTCCGCAATGCCGTTGCCGATGACAACAATGGCCCAGCCACTGGCAACAAACAGAACCACCCGCAGACCAATTTTGGTAACTTTCAGTACCTTCCCGGTAATATTGATCTGTTCGTCTATAAAATGATCGCCTAACAGGACAAGCAGCATCCAGACTAGCGGAAAAATGAGCCGGCGCCAGGACCATCTGGAAACCGTTGGTTCTCCTTCTGATTTTTTAGCTTCGGCGGGTCGATGACGTGTCAAGCGATAGACAAAAACGGTTAGCAATCCTCCGATAAGTAAAGTCGAAAACAAGCCGAGCCACTGCCACACCGCCTGGTCATAAATGCCAAATTTAGCCCATTCAGGAAATTTGCGGATGAATTGTTGCGGTATCAGCGGGCCGGGTCCGTAAATATAGTCCGCATAGGCGTCCACCGAGGCACCGGATTTATAGGGCAGATGATCCACCTTCTCGTAAAACTCGCGCAAGGCGGTCAGGGTATCGGCGCTGAAGAGAAATTCACCCTGGCGGGGCCCTTCTTTCATCAGGACGATTTTTATCGCCGTATTCGGTACCGTCCATTGGGTCAGGCCCTGAGATTCAACTGTTGACACATCGGGTATCTCCGCAAAAGGCGGCAATTTGATGCGGTCAAATACCTCCTTTAGAAGCAGGGCCGATTCATCGCTCACATCCTGAACCACGTTGGGCGCAATCCCACTCAGATCAAAACACTTGGCCGCCCGATTCAAATAAACATAGACTTCCTCATTTTTAAAACCCAGCCTGAGGCTTTTTTGGTAAGCGCGCTGCATGCTGTCCATAAAAACCTTCATGGTCGACTGCGGACTGCGGGTATCGGGTGGCTTGAGCGGTGTAGGGTCGTTGATCGCATCAAGTGGCGTCCCGCAGAAAAACAGCAGCACCATAAAGGCCAGAATGATTTTCAATCGGTAGTGTTCCATTGCTTTCGGTACAAAGGATTTTTAAAGGCAAAAAAGCTTAACAGAAAAATAGGGTAACCGAAATAATTTGTTGATGTTTTTGAAAAAGCGGTCGTTTGGGCAGAATCAGAAAAGGGGGATAGGCACCTGCCCGTCCCCTTTTTACCTTGGGAGAGAAAATTCTTAGCGTTTTGAAAATTGAAAGCGTGCCCGGGCACCCTTCTGGCCATATTTTTTTCTTTCTTTGACGCGGGGATCGCGTTTGACAAAACCGGCTTTTTTGAGCGGTGTTCTCAATTCAGCGTCTGATAGGATGAGCGCTTTGGTTATGCCGTGACGCACTGCTCCAGCCTGGCCGGCAATGCCGCCGCCTTTAACGCTGACATTGACATCAAAGGAACCGACCGTATTGGTCAGCTTGAAGGGTTCCTGTAAATCGGTTTGCAAGGTTTCAAGCGGAAAGTATTCCTGCAACGGACGTTTGTTGATGATAATTTTACCGCTTCCGGGGGTCAGCCAGGTTTTGGCAATGGCATTTTTACGTTTGCCGGTCGCATAATAGCTGTTTAGTTTTGACATTGTCTTCCTCTACAAGTGGGTAATGTAGTTGGGTTGCTTTAGAAAATCGACAGGGTTTCGGGCTGCTGGGCCTCATGTGGATGCGTTTCGCCGGCGTATACTTTTAGTTTTTTATAGAGCTGCCGCCCCAGCTTGTTTTTGGGCAACATGCCTTTGACGGCATGCCGTATCAGCGCTTCCGGCTTTTTTTCCAGAAGATCCTTGGCGGTAATTTCCTTTAAACCGCCGATATATCCACTATGGCGGTAGTATATTTTTTGATCCAATTTGCGGCCGCTCAGCGTAATCTTATCAGCATTGATGACAATCACCCAGTCGCCGGTATCCACATGGGGTGTAAAGTGCGGATGGTGTTTTCCGCGCAATCGCTGAGCGACCCGGGTTGCCAGCCGACCCAGCACTGCTCCGTTGGCGTCAACGACAAACCACTTTTGTGGATTATCTGCACGTTTGGCACTGGTTGTATATTTTTTCACGGATTTGCGCTCCTCAAATTAAGTAATCCGGGAAAACTAAGCAAAATGGTGTCTAATGTCAAGGAAAAAATACGGTTGACGCTTTACAAAAACGATTTATGCGTTTATATGATTCAGCCATCGCCGTGTGCCCACCGCTAATTCAGAAATGCCATCATGAGGACATTCTAAAATGCAAAAACGTGAAGTTGAGGTTAAATTCTTCCTGGATGACATCGACCGTATGCAGCGCTGTATTGCCGATCTGGGTGCCGAATCAAAGGGACGTGTTTTTGAAAGCAACGTCCGCTATGACGATGACGGCCATACCTTGAGCAAAAAACAGTCCCTGTTGCGCCTGCGCCAGGACCAAAAAGCAATTTTAACATTTAAATCCAAGCCGGCGGCAACCAGCCAGGATTTTAAAATCTTCAATGAACTGGAAGTCGAGGTCTCTGATTTCAATACCATGCATCAGATTTTAGCCCGCCTGGGCATATGCGCCGTTCAGCGCTACGAAAAATGGCGCGAAACCATGATTCTGGGTCCAACAACCTTTTTACTGGATACTATGCCGTATGGCAAATTTTTGGAAATCGAGGGCCGGGAAAGCGATATCCGGCATTATGCCGACCGGCTCAATTTAAAGTGGCACCAACGTATTATTAAAAATTATCTTGAGATTTTCGATATACTAATAAAAAAGCGACACCTCAGCTTTCAGGATCTCACCTTTGAGAACTTTGAAGGCGGCGATTTAAGCGTGGGCTCTATTCTGGATCATCTGGTTGCAGGCGATAAATAGAACTAGCTGTCAGGTGCCAGTGTTCAGGTGTCAGTGCGCCAAACCCATACGTTGCAATTTATCAGGTGCCGCATGATGTCATCTTTTTATGACACCCGAAACCTGATGCCTGGCACCTGCTGCTTCCAGAGACTCAACACCCGACACCTGGATATTTAGAACACCGGTGGTGCGTTCTCCAGCGCTTCGACAACATCTTCGCCGGGTGTTACGGGCGTGGCGGGCATTTTTTGGGGCGGCTCTTGCGGGGGCGTCGGCTGACGGGCTGACGCTTCAGCAGGCTGCGTTTCGCGTTTCAGGGCATCGCCAGCTGGCGCTTGCGCTGAAACAGCCGGCAGAGGTGGCAAGGCAATCGTGAAGTCCTGCTCCAACAGCAATTCCCCTTTTTCTGTAAACACATATACCACGGCCGTTTGAAATTGATCTGCATGAAGGGGTGCTTTGGCGTTAAAATTCATGGTGCGAAAGCGCTGGATTGAAAAACGCTTTCCCGACTTCCCGGACGGTTTATTACCGCTAAATTTTACCGCCGGCATCACCAACCACTGGTTTTTATTGAGATCAGCGCCCTTTAATAGGACGACCGCATTTCCGGCGACGCGCTGGTAACCGCGGCTGGTGTTTTTTATTTTGAATCGTGCATTTACATTCGTATTGCCGGATGCGCGAGACACCTTGAAATTTTCAATAGCCACCTGCATGATGGATTCTGCCGCGCGACTCTGACTTTCTGTGGAGGGGGGCTGAGATGGCGCCGGTGCAGGTGGTTTTTCCCGACGCTCTGGTGCCGATTTGGCTTTGGCCACTTTCTGCGGTTCGGGCATACCCGCTTTTACATCGCCGGGGGTCTCTTTAAGTTCGCGCTTCTGACCAATTGCCTCCTTGGCTTTGGATTCAGCCAGCACCAGACGGGCCATCAAAATTTCTTTTTCATGACGCAAGGTTTCAATCCGCTGTTGTGAAAGCTGCAGCTGATTTTGCAGTTCCGTATGTTTATGCTGAGTTCTTTGAGTACTCAGAAATAGGACGGTCAGCAAAACAACGGCCAGCAAAAACAAAAAACCCGCCGCAAAGATAATGGCCTTAAATCGCTTGAACGTAATGACATTGCCATGATCACCGATAAATAAAATTGTCCAGCGCCGATCCGATTTGCGACGAATTGTTTTTTTTAATGTATTTAGGTTCATGATAAGGTTATGCGGACCCGATCACCCTTGCGGGCTTTCAATCGTTGCTGAGCATTGGCACAATTTAACGCAATTTCTAAGTATCCACGACTGCCGATGAGCGCCAGCGGTGCCCCTGAGGCTCCATCAGCGTATGTTTTTGCCAGGCCGCGAATTGTGAGCGATCCGATCGTAGTGTGGACCTGCTTGGATGGTTCAGACCGGCAAAAATCACGCAGCCGAATTGCGTCAATATTGCTGATCAAATTACCGAAACGATCAATAGATACAATTTTTCCGATAAGCTCGCCACTTTCGGTAACCTGACACGTCAGGTCCTTCAGATAGACAATCCCCTCGATCTGGCGTTTGGTACCCAATGCGTCAATTTTTGTGCCACAGGCCATATGCGCACCG
>JASFJF010000184.1:0-7669 GCA_050122255.1 Desulfobacterales bacterium | reverse complement strand
AGGTCACCCTGGAGGCTATCGAGGAAAACTGGCCGGGGCGGCGCAAGGTAGTCGTATTTCAACCCCATCGCTACAGTCGCACCAGGGCCCTTTTTGATGAATTCAGCCGCGCTTTTTACCAATCCGACGCTCTGGTGGTTCTGCCCATATACGCCGCCAGCGAAAAAAAAATTGAAGGGGTCAGCTCCAAAAAGCTCTGTGAAGAAATCAAGGCCCATGGCCACAAGGAAGTCATATGCACAGACGGGTTTGAAGCAGCACTTGCATTTTTGGAAAACAATCTGCAGCCAGGTGACGTGTTGCTGACCCTGGGTGCGGGCGATGTGTGGAAGGTGGGTGAAGCGGTGGTAAAAAAATTCTAAAACTGAGCGCACATTCCCGCTCAAGAGGCTCGAATAAACAGGTACAAGGTATACGGCATAAGGCGCACGGAAATTGATCAAAAATCGAAATTTTACATTGCAAACACATCAAAAACCTTGTGCCTTGGACCATGTGCCATGTGCCAGCAGGCCGCAGTCGTGAAGTGCTATTTGAGTACAGCCATCGCAATCAATTGAGGTGATCCGTGTTTAAACGTCAAAAGCCACGCAAAAATATCCGCAAAGGCGCTAAAAAGAATCGCCGATTGGCGTTTTTCGGTCGCCTGGCAACCGTAATTTACGCCATCGTTGGTGTTGCCGGACTGCTGGCGACCAGCTGCATGTTCGTGCTGGTCCACGATATCATCACCCAGTGTGAATATTTCAAGGCCCGCCACGTGAAAATCGAAGGCGGGCAGCGCTTGAACACTAAACAGATTATCGCTGTGGCGCAGGTTGATAAAGGCGTCAACATCCTGGCCGTTAATCTGGCAATGACCCGCAAGCGCCTGCTGGCGCATCCCTGGATCGCAGAGGCCGAGGTCCGGCGTGAAATCCCCGCCGGGCTTCATATCCGGATCTATGAGCATAAGCCGTTGGCAGTAGTGGAACTGGATCGCAAATACCTTTTAAACGAAAAAGGGCGGATTTTTAAACAATGGCGTACCGGGGATCCAGCCAATTTGCCGCTGGTGAGCGGATTGGAATTAAGCGACATCGTCAGGGTCGGTCCATCAGCGATAACTGGCATCCAGCAACCGATGGGCGCTCAACGGCATTTACGCTCACAGGGATTGATCAACAAACCCTTTGAAGCGGTGATGCAGGTACTGTTGATGGGTAAACAGGCACGCGGCATGCTTGCCCAGCACCAGATCAAGCACGTCCTGGTGGATCGAGAAATCGGAATTACGCTCAAGGTATTTAAGCAAATGAAAACCGTTGTGCTGGGATATCATCATTATGCGCTTAAATTGCGCATGTTCAAAAATATTCTGGCCTACGGCAGGCAGCGGAAGGGCTTTCCGGACTTCAATCGCATTGATCTCAACAACGTTAACCGCATCGTGGTCAATCCCGTAATGCCGGTACCCGACGGGGACCATAAGGAGGTATGAAATGCAGGGAGATGTTATCGTCGGTCTTGACATCGGAACCACTAAAATCTGCTCGGTCGTCGGCGAAGTATCCGGAGACTCGGCCAATATTATCGGCATCGGCACCAACCCTTCGATCGGCTTGCGCAAAGGGGTGGTGGTCAATATCGAATCAACCGTTGAATCCATAAAGAAGGCTGTGGAAGAAGCCGAACTGATGGCCGGCTGTGAGATTTCGGCGGTCTATGCCGGTATCGCTGGTGGCCACATCACCGGCTTTAACAGCCGCGGAATCGTTGCAGTCAAAGGTAACGAAATCAGCGAGACTGATGTCGGCCGCGTCATCGATGCCGCCCGGGCGGTTGCCATTCCTATGGACCGCGAGGTGATTCACGTGCTGCCGCAGGAGTATATGGTGGATGACGAGCGTGGCATCCAGAACCCTGTGGGAATGTCCGGCGTGCGGCTGGAGGCCAAAATCCATATTGTCACCGGGGCCGTGGCATCGGCCCATAACATTGTTAAATGCGCCAACCGCTCCGGGCTGGATGTTTGCGATATTGTTCTGGAATCACTGGCTTCCGGTGAAGCCGTCCTGACCGATGAAGAAAAAGAGCTCGGTGTGGCTCTGCTCGATCTGGGCGGCGGGACCACGGATCTGGCCATTTTTGCCCAAAACAATATTAAACACACCTTTGTTCTGGCGCTGGGTGGAAACAACCTGACCAACGACATCGCCATCGGGTTACGGGCACCCCAAGCCGAAGCTGAAAAGATTAAAAAGAAATTCGGCAGCTGCGTCGCAAAAAACATCAACGCCGACGAAACCATCGAAGTGCCCGGGATGGGTGGCCGTGAGCCCCGCAAGCTACCCCGTCAGATCCTGGGTGAAATACTGGAGCCGCGCATGGAGGAAATTTTCCAGCTGGTGCAGCGCGAAATCGTGCGCTCCGGAATGGAAAATGCGATTCCATCCGGTGTCGTTATTACCGGCGGGACCGCACTGTTAGAGGGCGTGAATGAAATAGCCGAATCGATTTTCAATCTTCCCTGCCGGATCGGCAAACCGCGGGCCATTACCGGCCTGGTAGATGTCGTCAACAATCCCATGTACGCCACCGGTGTGGGGCTTGTCCTTTATGGTGCGCGCAACCAGGATTCACGCAAATTCAGGATTCGGGACAAAAATATTTTCAACCGCATCATGACGCGCATGAAACGCTGGTTCAATGATGTCGTTTAAAATTCGGATTACAGATTTCAAAATTTATTTACAGCCGGTGCGTTTCGGCTTTTACATAAGCAACTGGAAACCAACAAAAACCGAATTTTAGTAGGAGGTACCAAATGTTTACCTATGTGGACCAGGAAAAATCAGCAAAAATTAAGGTAATTGGAGTCGGCGGTGCGGGCGGCAACGCCATCAACAATATGATTGCATCCCACTTGCAAGGCGTTAAATTCATTGCCGCCAATACCGACAGTCAGGCGCTGGAAATGTCAATGGCACCGGTTAAGATTCAAATGGGCGAACAGCTCACCGAAGGGCTCGGGGCCGGTGCAAACCCCCAGATTGGCCGCGATGCCGCCCTTGAGAGTGAAGAGGCCCTGCGCGTTGCGCTGGCCGACAGTCACATGGTATTTATCACCGCCGGATTTGGCGGCGGCACCGGAACCGGCGCTGCCCCGGTGATTGCCGAAATCTGTAAAGATTTGGGAGCCCTGACAGTCGCGGTGGTGACCAAGCCGTTTTCCTTTGAAGGCAAAAAACGGACCCAACTGGCTGAGTCTGGAATCGATAACCTCAAAAGGGTGGTCGATACGGCCATCAGCATACCCAACGATCGACTCAGGGGTCTGGCGCCTAAAAAAGCCAAGCTGATGGATATGTTTTTAAAAGCCGATGAAATCCTGTTACATTCGGTCAAGGGCATCACTGATCTGATTATGATGCCCGGACTGGTTAATCTGGATTTTGCCGATGTCAGAACCACGATGTCCAAAGCCGGATTGGCCATAATGGGCATCGGCATATCCGCCGGAGAAAACCGCGCGGTGGAAGCCGCCGAAAGAGCCATGTCGCATCCCCTGCTTGAAGACCTGCCCATTGCCGGCGCCAAGGGCGTGCTGATGAACATCACCAGCACCAGCGATATGGAATTCGAGGAGGTGGCTGAAGCCTCGGAGCGAATACATGAAGAAGTCGGTGACGACGCCGATATCTTCTGGGGCACCTCTATTGATGACAGCCTGGGCGATGAGATGCGCGTTACCGTCATCGCTACGGGAATCGGTAGCGAACCGGAAATAAAGATGCCCGATAACGCGGTCGAATTGCCGCTCAGAGGCAAAGTTCGGGATATTACGCCCCAAGACCTGGAAGGAGATATTATCGATTATGAAGAACCCACCTTTATCCGCCAGCAAAAGGCCGTGGGAGAGTCCGGCGGCGCCACCTATCGTGGCCCCCAGGGTCTGGGTCTGGAAGATAGCGAACTGGACGTACCGACTTTTTTGAGGCGCAAAGCGGATTAAACTGTCGGATGTCCGTCGTCCGTTGTCCGTTGATGGTGAAAGCGTTGTTTTTTGTGTTGATTTGAGCGGGAGCTGAAAGTCGCTTGGTTCAAGAGATTGCACCGCCCGGCAATCAGTCTTGATGCGGTAAATTCGGTCTTTTTGGCGACAGGCCAGATGTTGACTGTACGTTAAACTGCCGCATGTTAGATATATGGTTCACATAGGTCGCGACTGCGGCTCCCGGTGTAAAGAAGAATGCACGCAAGTTATCTCAAATCGCCATAATTAAATTGCCAGTGCCCCCTGAGACGGACAACGGAAAAACTCATGGCAGCCAAGCCCCAAAAATCGGCAAAAACCCCCCGTCCCACTGAAATCGGCGCCATTCATAAATCCTGGAGCGAACGCGTCCGTATCGCGCTGGTCTATCCGAACCAGTACCATGTGGGCATGTCCAATCTGGGCTTTCAAAGTGTCTATCGCCTGTTCAATGAATACGACCATATCGTTTGTGAACGCGCTTTTCTGCCGGATCCATCTTTCCGGCAGCCGCCGGTCATCAAAACCATTGAATCCGGAAAACGTCTTTTAGATACCGATATCATTGCTTTTTCACTATCTTTTGAAAACGATTATCCGCATGTTCTAACCATTTTGGATAATATCGGTCTGCCCTTGCGGGCAGAGCAGCGTGATGATCGGCATCCCCTCCTGATCGCCGGCGGTGTCGCCGCTTTCTTAAATCCCGAACCGATGGCCGCTTTTTTTGACTGTTTTTTGATCGGTGAAGCCGAAGCGATCATACCCTGCTTTCTGCAGGTATTTGAACCCGGAAATCAGCGTCGCACATTACTAAAAAAAATAGCCACAAAAGTCCCGGGAGCGTACATTCCGGCCTTTTATGATGTCGATTACAACCGCGACGGCACGCTTGCGGCCTTTAAGCCCCTCGAGGCCGTTCCGGCGAGCGTAAAGCGCGCTTACCTCGAGGACCTGGCTGACACAGCCACCTGCAGCACCATTTTGTCTTCTGATACCGCTTTTGACCAAACCCATCTGATCGAAGTTGGTAGAGGCTGCCCGCACGGCTGCCGTTTTTGTGCCGCCGGGTTTGTATATCGCCCCCCGCGTTTCAGGCCCACTTCAGCTCTGGCTAAAGATATCAACCAGGCATCCGCCAGGACGGACCGCATCGGTCTGGTGGGCGCTGCGGTTTCCGACCTCCCCGGGCTAAGCGATCTGTGCGGCCAATACCGGGATAAAAATTTTCGTATATCGTTCAGTTCCCTGAGAGCTGATGGACTGCGTCCGGAAATACTGGCGGCTCTTAAACACAGCCGTGTTAAAACCGCAACCATTGCACCGGATGCCGGCTCCGAGCGCATGCGCAAGATCATCAACAAAAGCATTTCCGAAGATGCGATTCTGGCTGCTGCCGATGCCCTGGTAGCCAACGGTATTCCGAACTTAAAATTGTATTTCATGATTGGCCTACCCACTGAAACCGGCGATGACGTCGAGGCCATCATTCGTCTGGGGAAAAAAATCAAACACCGGTTCCTCAAGGCCAGCCGGTCCCAAAAAAGAATCGGTAACATCACCATCAGTTTGAATTGTTTTGTCCCCAAGCCATTTACCCCGTTTCAATGGGTAGCCATGGCCGAAACAGCTGTTTTGAAAAAAAAGATTAAAAAAATTAAGACTGAATTGAGCAAGGTTGCCAACCTCAGAGTTCATGCGGACATACCGCGCTGGGCCTATATCCAGGGACTATTTTCAAGGGGGGATCGCAGAGTTGCCGATATCCTCTCTTTAGCGCATACCTATAAGGGCAACTGGGCCCGCACCCTCAAAGATGTATCCATCAATCCGGATTTTTATGTGCTGCGGCAACGCAACCTCGATGAGCGCCTCCCCTGGGATTTTATTGACCAGGGAATCAAAAAGTCCTATTTGCAGCAGGAATACCAGCGCGCCATGGACGCCCGCCCCTCTCCGGCTTGCCGTGTTGAAACCTGCAATATCTGTGGCATTTGTAATCAACCATCCTAATGGCAACACGAAATCCAGCATTCAGCAAAATGGTTTCAAAGCAATCGTCATCAGGTTCAAAGGTTTAGGGTTCAAGGTTCAGAGGTTCCCATGTTCTCGGTTGCACACTGATCCCTGAACCCTGAACCTTGTACCTTGTACCTTGAACCTATGGACCCTGAACGCTGAACCCTAATTTTATGAAAAATTAGCAAACATACTTGAAATCATAGCGCTTTAATGATAATTAAAAGCCTTTTTTGGAATAGAAACCGCTATACTCAGAAACCTTGAATTTTAAGCCTGCCGGTTGCTGGTTTGAGACGGTTGCGACTTGATCGATCCAACGAACTGGCAAGGAGATGCTATGATTGAAAGTATTATTTTCATGCTGGGCTTGGGTATACTGTGCGCCGCAATTCTAACTGCGGCATCCCGCATTTTTTATGTATATGAAGATCCGCGAATCGCCCGGGTGGAAGCCACATTTGCCGGCGCCAATTGCGGCGGATGCGGTTATGCAGGATGCTCTGCTGCGGCTGTCGCCGTGGTGGCGGGCGAAGCAGAACCCAGCGTCTGTATCGTCGGTGGCCCGGAAACGGCGGCTAAAGCCGCGGAAGTGATGGGAGTTGAAGTCGGGCTGGCCGAACCCCCCAAATCGTATAACACCTGCAGCGGCGGCAAACGCGCTGCAGACAAATTTGTTTACCTCGGGATCAATACCTGCCGCGCTCAGGCGGCTTTATCCGGTGGCCAACGAGAATGTTCGGTCGGTTGTATCGGCCTGGGCGACTGCATAGATGCCTGTCAGTTCAATGCCCTTAAAATGGGACCGCAAGGGTACCCTGTGGTGGTCGAAGATAAATGTGTTGGTTGTGGTGCCTGCGAGACCGTTTGCCCCAAATATATCATGAAGGTCAAAACCTTGTCCGAGCGGCTGATGCACTTTAACAGCAGAAGCGATCGTTTGGCGCCCTGCCGTCAGACCTGCCCGGCCGAAATCGACATCCCTCAGTATATCGCCCAAATTCGAGAGGGCGACTACGAAGGTGCCGTCGATACCCTCCGCGAGCGAAATCCGTTTATCTTATCCTGCGGACGTGTATGCCCGCATCCCTGTGAGACAAATTGCCGCCGGGGAATCGAGGATGAACCGGTATCCATCAACCAGTTAAAGCGTTTTGTCGCCGATTATGAAATGAATTCCGGAGACCGGCTGCCCATACCCACGGCCCCGGAGACGCGTAAACGCGTCGCCGTTATTGGTGGTGGACCGGCAGGACTCACCTGCGCATTTTTTCTGAGACGACTGGGCCACCAGGTCAATATTTTTGAAGCCATGCCCAAACTGGGTGGTATGCTGCGCTATGGCATCCCAGAGTATCGGCTGCCCAAGCAAGTGTTGGATTGGGAAATCGACAGTATTCTGGACCTGGGCGTCGATTTTCATACCAACGTAAAATTCGGTCATGATTTTGACTTAAGCTCTCTGGTCGCATCCGGGTTTGATGCCATCTTCATAGGCATCGGTGCATGGAAAGATGCCAGCCTGCGGGTTGAAGGCGAGGACCTGAAAGGCTACTTTACCGGAATTGATTTCCTATCCCGCCTGGCCGACGGAGAAAAACTGCCCATCGGCCAGACCGCCGCAATTATCGGCGG
>JASFJF010000183.1:0-7708 GCA_050122255.1 Desulfobacterales bacterium | reverse complement strand
CCGCTGTTGCCGATGCAGGTGGTGCAACCGAATCCGGCCAGGTAAAACCCCAGTTTTTCCAAATAAGAGAGCAATTGGGCATCTTTTAAATAATCCATAACGACTTTGGAGCCCGGCGCCAGGGATGTTTTTACATAGGCGGGCACGCTCAGTCCCTTTTCAAGAGCCTTTTTGGCCACCAGTCCGGCTCCCAGCATCACAAACGGATTGGAGGTATTGGTACAGGAGGTAATGGCTGCAATAACGACATCTCCATCGCAAAGCTTAACCGGTTCAGCGTTGACGACGATTTGACAGGATTTCTTTTTGGGTGCACATCCTTCGGGACGGCTGGTTTTCGAGCCGGATTCATCATGGTATTTGGATATATGCTCGACATCGGTGTCGCGCTGGTATTCACAACCGAGCTGGGTCGCAAAGCTCTGCTTCAGGTCGCTGAGGTTGATACGGTCCTGGGGCCGCGCCGGGCCGGCGACACATGGCACCACCGTGGACAGATCGAGCTCGACGATTTCAGAATACTCGGGCTCAATGGCATCCGTGTAAAAAAGACCTTGCTTTTTAGCATAGGTTTCAACGATCACAGCCTGGTCTGCGCGGTTGGTCATTATAAGGTAATCGATGGTTTTCTCGTCGATGGGGAAAAAGCCCAGAGTGGCACCGTATTCGGGGGTCATATTGGCCAGGGTGGCCCGATCGGTAACAGTCAGGTTTTTCATGCCGGATCCGAAAAACTCCACAAATTTTTCAACCACATTTCGCTGGCGCAGCAATTCGGTAACGGTCAGCACCAGATCGGTTGCTGTCGTGCCGGCTGACAGCTCGCCGACCAGCTTGACGCCAATGACCTGCGGAATGGACATGTAATACGGCTGCCCGAGCATCACCGCTTCGGCCTCAATTCCACCAACGCCCCAGCCCATGACCCCGATGGCGTTGATCATCGGGGTGTGCGAGTCGGTGCCCACCAGAGTGTCCGGAAAGGCCATCGTCTCCGCGCCGGTTTTTTCGGTCATGACCACACTCCCAAGGTATTCCAGGTTGACCTGATGGCAGATGCCCGAGTTGGGCGGAACGACGTTGAAATTCGAAAAGCTTTTCTGGGCCCATTTGAGCAGGGCATAGCGTTCGGCGTTGCGTTCATATTCTTTGGCGACATTTTGGGTGATGGCATCGGCGGTGCCGTAATAGTCGACCTGCACTGAATGATCGACGATCAGATCCACCGGAACCAGCGGATTGATTTTTCGCGGATCGCCGCCCAGGTCCTTGACGGCATCCCGCATGGCCGCAAGATCGACCACCGCCGGAACGCCCGTAAAATCCTGCATGAGCACCCGCGCGGGGTGGTATGGAATTTCCACCGGTGTTTCATAGCTTTTCTGCCAGCAGGCAATATTTTTGAGGTCTTCTTCATGGACCACGTGCCCATCCAGCTTTCGCAACAGGTTTTCCACCAGGATTTTAATCGAATAGGGCAAGCGCTGAAGATCGGCCATGCCGTCTTTTTCCAGCCGCGTAATGTCAAAAAAGATGTATGTTCCCTTTTTGGTATCTAATTTTGTGCGATAATCAGCGTTTTCCATCGAATATTCCTTTTCATTTTTTTACGGGGGTAATGGAGAAAAACAATTGCGGATTGCAGATTGTGCGAGCAAATATGTCACCGACTCAAAATCCGAGATCCGCCTTCCGAAATCTTATACGCTCCATTATTTTGATATTCCAAAGAAAAATTTGCCTTATGTTTTGGCCTTGATGGCTTCTATCTTATACACATACTTGACCCAATCGTCGCCGTAGTAGTCTTCGGCAACAATGCGCAGCGGAAACCCATGCCGTACCGGTAATTTTTTACCGTTGACTTCATATGCCAGAAAAACTTTATGCGTTCGAATATCGGCGATCGGGAAACGCTCGACTTTTTCGCGCGTGCCCCGTGGCCCGTAAACGCCGATATGGCTGGTGTCGGGCTCCATTTGTGCCATCTCCAACACCGTCATCAGCGAAATTCCCCTCCACAGTCCGTGATTGACAAATACACCGGGGCAGATCAACAATACCTTGCGCTCGATTGCGGGAAGCTTGATGATATCCGAATAGGGTAATCGGCTTGGAACGGCGACATTGCCCTCGATGATCAGGCGCCATGACGGCAGGTGTACGGGATGGTTGCTCAACCCCATGGTCTCAAAAGCCTCTAGTGGCAAAACCTCCAGATTGCGGCTATCCAGCGTAGCCGGATCCCTATTGCGCAGGGTCGCCAGGTCAGTGTCCCGCGGCACGATAAACCGTTTTGTTTGGGCCCAGGCCTTTTTTAGCGTGGCTCTGATCGTCGTGACAAACAGGCTCAAACCGGCCAGCAGCTTTAGGGCCCAGCTGATAAATTGTCGACGTGTTTTCATTTGTTTTTGCGGTGCAAGTGCCGGATGCCTTCTTCAGCTGCGACAATGACCTCGCCGGCCAGCCCCAGAAAAAGCCCGTGCTCGATAATACCGGCGCGTCGGTTTAGCCGGTGCGCCAGGGCGGCTGGATCCGACATCGGGCCGAAATTCGCATCCAGGATATAATTGTGTTGGTCGGTTTTATAAGGCTGCCCTTCTTTATCGCGGCGCATACTGACGGTTGCCCCCAGCGATTGAAGAAAGTTAGTTTCGGTTTTGGCCGCAAAGGGGATCACTTCTACCGGCAGAGCCCAGTGGGTACCCAGACAGTCAGAAAGTTTGCTTTCGTCGACGATGATGATATTCGTGCGGCTGGCCTGCGCAACCACTTTTTCGCGCAGCAGCGCGCCGCCGCCGCCTTTGATCAAATTCAGGTCCGGGTCAACCTCATCGGCCCCGTCGATGGTCACATTGATTTCCGGTTGTTCCTCCAGGGTTGCCAGGGGGATACCAAGTTCCCGGGCCAGTTTTTCGGTACGAATGGAGGTTGGAATGCCGACGATGTCGGCCAGGCTTCCGGCTTTGATGCGTTCTGCAATCCGGATCACGGCAAACGATGTCGTACTGCCAGTACCCAGGCCCACGATCATCCCGGATTCGATCGCTTCCACAGCGCGATGTGCCGCCTTCTGTTTTAAATCATCCTGTTTTTGCAAACCCATGAAGCTCCTCGTATTCATATCTCAAGTTTTCAATTCTCAATGGGATCGCATGGTAGATTGTTTTTGATATCAGCTCCAGCAAAAATGGTTCGCGGTTGTCCGGGAAACGCCAGTTGGATACGTCTGATATTATCTCACCACGAAGAACACGAAGATCACCAGGGGAAAACATCTAAATCTACTTTTATCCTTTCGTGTTCTTCGTGCCCTGGTTTTATAGACATCACTTGAGCTTTCTGCATAACCGTAAAATAGTTTTCCGACCTTAGATTCGCACAGGAAGTTACACGCGTCCTACGCGGCTTTCACAGTTGCTTGCATTTTTCAGCAATGCTCTCCAGTAGTTTGGCAAACGGTTTGGCAAATGCCACCACGCCGTCATCCTGCAGTTTGTGGGTGATGGCATCCAGATCGATTCCCAGGTCCGCCAGTTGAGCAACCTGATGTTGCGCTTCTTCAAGCCCCCGGGTGAGGGTTTCTGCCACCCGGCCGTGATCCATAAAACTGTCCAAGGTTGCCGGCGGCAGGGTGTTGACCGTATCCGGCCCGATGAGCTCATCTACATAAAGGTTGTCCGGATAGGCCGGATTCTTGGTGCTGGTACTGGCCCATAGAACGCGTTGCACCTTCGCGCCTTGAGCGGACAATTGCTGCCAGCGGGGTTGCTGGATAATGTTTTTGTATTCAGCATAGGCGATTTTCGAGTTGGCGACCGCGATTTTGCCCAGCAATTGCGTGTTGCCGGTTTTTTCCAATTGCTTGTCCACCGCCGTATCCACGCGGCTGACAAAAAATGACGCCACCGATGCCACGCGATCAATCGTATGTCCTCCTATGACGCCGGGACCATTGGCTGCCAGTTGCTCGAGTCCGGCCTGATAAGCTTCAGCCACGGCTTTATAATTTTGCAGGCTAAAAATCAGGGTGACATTTACATTGACGCCGCACCCGATCAATTTGGCAATTGCCGGCAGGCCTTCCTTCGTTGCCGGCACCTTGATCATTACATTAGGCCGTTTGACAGTCTCAAACAGCCGCCTGGCCTCGGCCACCGTCTTGTGCGTTTCATAGGCCAGCTCCGGACTAACCTCCAGGCTGACGTAGCCGTCTTTTCCATGGGTCGATTCATAAACTTCGCGCAGCGTGTCGGTGGCCAGGGTAATGTCTTTTATAGCCAGTGCTTCATAAATTTGCTCAATCGAGCCATCGGTATTGACCAGCTGCTTCAAATCGTCGTCATAATCGTTGCTGCCGGCAATGGCCTTTTCAAAGATCGCCGGATTGGACGTCACCCCCCTCAGACCGAAGTCGACCATTTTTTTGAGATCACCGGAGCTTATTAAAGAGCGTTGAATGTAGTCCAGCCAGATGGATTGGCCCATTTTCTCGAGTTCGATCAGTTTAGACATAAGCGTCTCCTTCTGCTCTTATTTTCGATACAGACAACGTGTATCTTTAAACACATTTCAGCGCTTTTTCAACCACCTGATCGGATGTCAGTCCGAATTTTTCAAACAGCGTCTGAGCGGGTGCGGATGCACCGAAATGATCCAGGCTGACGACCCGGCCGGCATCGCCGACGTAGCGATGCCAGCCCTGCGGGCTGCCGGCTTCGACGGCAATTTTGGCTTTGACCGCTGGCGGCAATACCTGCTGGCGATAATTAGCCGGCTGGGCTTCAAACAGTTCCCAGGAGGGCATGCTGACCACCCGGGTGGCGTATCCTTTGGCATCGATCATTTCAGCAGCTGTGAGGGCAATGTGCACTTCCGAGCCGCTGGCAATCAGAATCACTTGCGGTTTGCCGTTTGCGGCCTCGCTTAAAACATAACCTCCCCGGTGCAGACCGGCGGCGGATGCATACTGTGAATTGCGGTTTAGGGTGGGAAGATTTTGACGCGTCAGCGCCAACGCCACCGGACCATTGCGGTGCTGAATGGCAGCCTGCCAGGCTTGCGTGGTCTCATTGGCGTCGCAGGGCCGAATGAGCATCAAATTCGGCATGGCCCTTAAAGCCGCCAGTTGCTCAATCGGCTGGTGGGTGGGGCCGTCTTCACCCAGGCCGATGCTGTCATGGGTGAATACGTAGATGACCTGTTGCTCGGTAAGGGCCGCCAGGCGAATGGCCGGACGCATGTAATCAGAAAATATAAGAAAGGTGGCGCCATAAGGAATGAGGCCCCCATGAAGCGCCATGCCGTTTAAAATGCCGCCCATCCCATGCTCGCGCACACCAAACCGCAGGTTGCGGCCGCTGTAAATTTGGGCCTGAAAGTCGGCCTCATTGTCAATCAGGGTTTTGGTGGACGGCGCCAGGTCCGCCGAACCGCCGACGAGATTGGCGACTGTTGGCGCCACTGCATTGAGCACCTTGCCGGAGGCCACCCGGGTTGCCATTCCCTTCTCATCGGGATCAAATACCGGTAGACGTTTTTTCCATCCGTCCGGAAGCTGGCCTGCCAACCAGCGGCGCAATTCCGCGGCATCCTCCTTAAATTCGGTCTGATAAGTATCAAACGCATTTTCCCAGCGTTTCTCCAGTTTCTGACCGACTTCGATGGCCCGCCGGAAATGCATCAGGGCATTTTCGGGAATTAAAAAACTGGGCTCCTGCGGCCAGCCCAGATTTTCTTTAGTGCGCTGAAGTTCTTCAAGCCCCAGTGGCTCCCCATGCGCGCTGGCTGTATCTTGTTTGTTAGGGCTTCCGTACCCGATGTGCGTTCTGACCGCGATCAAAGACGGCCGATCGCTTTCATTCTGGGCCTCTATGATTGCCTGCTCTAATGCCGCCAGATTGTTGCCGTCTGGAACATATTGAACATGCCAGTCATAAGATTCAAATCGCCCGATGCGGTTTTCCGTAAATGTAATATCGGTGTCGCCTTCGATGGAGATGTGGTTGTCATCGTAAAAATAGATCAGCTTGCCCAGACCCAAATGCCCGGCCAGTGAGGCGGCTTCATGCGAAATACCCTCCATTAAATCTCCGTCACTGACAATACCATAGGTAAAATGATCGATGATTTGATGGCCGGGTTTATTGAAGCGGGCTGCCAAATAACGCTCGGCCAGGGCCATGCCGGCGCCATTGGCGAATCCCTGGCCCAGCGGGCCGGTGGTTGTTTCTACCCCCGGCGTAGCGCCATATTCGGGATGACCGGGAGTTTTGCTGCCCCATTGACGAAAATTCTTTAGCTCATCCAGAGGCAGGTCATAACCGCTTAGATGCAACAGGCTATAGATTAGCATCGAGCCGTGCCCGGCTGAAAGCACAAAACGGTCGCGGTTGGGCCATTTCGGATTATTAGGATTGTGTCGTAAAAAGCGCGTCCAGAGAACATATGCCATGGCGGCTGCACCCATGGGCATTCCCGGGTGCCCGGAATTGGCTTTTTGCACCCCATCGGCTGAAAGCATTCGGATCGTGTTGATACACAACAGGTCAAGATCGCTCGACATTACCTCCCCTCTCTTCTTTTTTGAATTTTTTGATAATTTTGGGGATAAAAAACGAAAAAATAAACAATCCGATTGAGAAAAAGACCTTTAAAGAGAGAAGCTCCTCCCAATTGCCCGAAGCCCAGACCTCTTTCAGGGTTCCTATAAAAAATGTAAAAATAAAGGTACCCACGATGATGCCCAGGCCGGTTCCTGCAACGTAATCCCAAAAACGTACCTTGGTCAAGCCCATCCCGAAATTCATGGCCGTAAACGGAAAGTACACCAGCCGTAAATACAGCACCGTGGCGAAACCGTTACGTTCGATGGCATCGTCGTATTTTTGGAGGTTGTCGCCAATTAAAGACGCTGCGAATTCCCTTCCCAGCGTTCGCCCGATGATGAAAGACGCGCTGGCGCCGATCATGGCCCCGATCCACACCCATGCAAATCCCCAGTACGCGCCAAATATGGCCGCTCCCAATGCAGTCAGTAGAGTACCGGGAATAAACAGACAGATCCCAACAGTGTATATAATGATGAAAATAATGGGGCCCCAAAAGCCGGTCATATTCAAATACTGGCCCAACATCTCGGGAGTCAGGTATTGCTTAATGGGTGTAAAGCGCACCATCAAAATGGCACCTACAATAAATGCCACTAATATTAGCGCTTTTACAAGCGCTTTTTTGCGGTTGTTCACCGATGACTGCATAACTTGGTCCATTTAGAATATGCCCTGCATTTCAGTATCCGCATCATTGTTCAGTGATTTGCAATCTAATCTTTAAATCGGTCTTCCCGTCACCACAAGGTTTCAGGCACGAATAAACAGCAGGTGTCAGTGTTCAGATGTCAGGGAGCATAAGACTGAAATTTGAAAACAACGGGAAACATGCGATCGTCATTGCTGCTGAATCGCAAGTGTTTAGAACTAGCGACCGAAAGCCAGACACCTGACACCCGACACCTGAAACCATTTCTAAAGCTTTTCGATTGCCTTAGGACCCTTACTGCCCGCTTCGTAAAAATGAAGCAATTGTGCCGGATCATCACAGATCTCACAGCGATCCAGGATCGGCGTCAGGAATTTCCAGCACAGTTCAACACCATCCTGGCGCCAGAACAGCATTTGATCTCCGAGCATGCAATCGATCAGCGCCC
>JASFJF010000182.1:0-7726 GCA_050122255.1 Desulfobacterales bacterium | reverse complement strand
CGGGCTGGTGCTGGGCATCAGCGCCTCAACCCTGTTTCTGGCTGCAGCTATTCCCGGTGTGATGATTTTGCTCTCGATAATGGTTGCCAACGCTTTGGTAAACCGTGTGAGAGGATACGAAAACAGCACCGCGGGATTCGATTTCAAATACTGGTTAAAAACCGTTTACGATGGACGTTTTGCGCTGCTGATTCCCGTGATCATTTTAGGTGGTATCTACTCGGGCATTTTTACCCCTACGGAAAGCGCGGCTGTGGCGGCCCTCAGCACGATGATCATAGGGTTCTTGCAGCGCACTTTAAAACTCAGTGATATTCCTAAAATTTTAGAAACGTCTGCCAAAGTCAGCGGTGTCATTGTGCCCATCATCGCCATGAGCCTGCCGCTGGCCCAAACTCTGGCCAGTTTACAGGTACCGCAGGCGTTCGTGAGTTTCATGACTTCACTTACGAGCAATCCCTATATGATCATTATTATCATGATCGTCATTCTGATGATTGCCGGCTGTGTTATGGAAACGACACCGAATATCGTTATATTGGCACCGCTGCTGCTGCCTTTGGCCCAGGAAATCGGTATGAATGAGGTCCATTTTTGCATTTTTATGGTCACTGCTCTGGGGATCGGCTTTATTACACCACCGCTGGGATTAAACCTGTTCGTGGTATCTGGGGTTACTTCAACACCGATTATCTCCATTTCCAGATATGTCATCCCCTTTGTACTGACCATGCTCGTCGTCGTGCTGCTCTTGGGGTATATCCCATGGTTTTCACTCTGGTTACTTTAGGGCGTTTTGATAGGTGGGACTACCTAAATTCGCTCTATAGAATTGGCCGTATTTTCGGCGGAATCTTAATATAAGACACATCTTCAGTCTCTAAAAATATACGTCTTCAGCCTTGCATTCTAAGGCGGCCGACCGGGGTTAAATAGGAAGATCGATAAGGAGGAATATCAATGTCTGAGGATATTAAACGCAAGGGGCTGCAATCCGAAGAGCGCCGGCGCTTTTTGGAGCTAAGCGCCAAATTCGGTGCTACTACAGCCATCGTTGCCCTGGCAAGTTGTGCCTTGGGTTCTCGGGAAGCTTCCGCCCGGGTGGCCAGGGAAGAACAGAAACGCAAAAAAGCCGCCCAGCATACCATGATTGTGGCTACGTCTTATGTTCTTGGTGTTTCACGAAGTTACCCCATCATGCAGCTTGATTATAAGGAAAATATTCAAAACATAACCTATGGGAAAATGTATGTGCAGCTTGCACCGGCCGGACAACTGGGTGCCGGCAGCGCGCTGGCAAAAAAAGTACTGACCGGTACCATCCAGGTTGCGCAGCATTCCATATCCAATTTTGCACCATTTGCGCCGGCGGCTGATGTCATCAACATTCCTTATTGGTGCGGAGAGAATCAGAAATTTGTCAATCTGGTGACGTCAGACGCCTGGAAGAATGAAATCAATCCGAAGATTGAAGCCAGGGGATTCAAAGCACTTTGGTATCCCAGCATCGATCCCCGCACGGTAGCTGTGCGGAAAGGCATTGAAGGCCCGATCAAGACGCCGGAACAGATGCAGGGGATCAAGTTTCGAGTTCCTAATTCAAAAATTCTGCAAATTTTTTACCGACAGCTGGGCGCCAATCCCATTCCGGTGGAGTGGGTTGAAGCGGCAGCCGCTATTAAGACGGGGTACGCCGATGCCCTTGATCCCAGCGTAGAGGCACTACTGGTTTTTGGTTTTAAAGACATACTTTCCAGCATTACCTTTAACGCTGCGGTTCCCGATGCCCAGGTTTATTCCTGCAATCTCAAATGGTTTAAGAGCCTTCCTTCAGATCTTCAGAAAGGTGTCGAGTTTGCCAGTGAACTTACCATGCGGCAGAACCATGCCAAAATCCCGGCGGCACGGGCCTACGCCATGACTGAAATGAAAAAGGCGGGCGTCGAGTTTTATGTCCCCACATCCGAAGAAAAGGCTCAATGGGTTGAAAAGGCAGGTGCTCAATTGCCTGTCTGGGACGACATAAAAAAGAAACTGGTGGGATCCCAGGCCAAATTCGATAAACTAGTGAAAGCCGCCAACACCACCACCAATTTCTATGTCCACGATGTGTAGCGGATAATATGAAGAATAATCGTCAGTATCACACACTTTCCTTTGGAAGACATACGCCCATTTTAGTTTGCTCAGATAAGGAGGATGACCATGAGTATCAATTACCTTAAAAAGGCAGCGAAAACACCGGAAACCGATGAAGCCCAGACCCGTGAGATTGTTGTCAACATGTTGGATGATATTAAAGAAAACGGAGAAGAGGCGATACGAAAGTACGCCCAGAAACTGGACAACTGGACCGGTGATTTTATCGTTACCCAGGAAGATATCGACAAAGCGGCGGCGAGCCTGAACCAGCAGACGAAAGACGATATTCAGTTTGCCCATGAGCAGGTGTACAATTTTGCTAAAAAACAACGGGAAAGCATGCTTGAATTTGAGACTGAATTGCATCCTGGCGTTGTGGCCGGACAAAAACTGATTCCTGTGAACGTCGCCGGCTGTTATGTGCCGGGAGGACGCTTTGCCCATGCGGCTTCAGCCCTCATGAGTATTGCCACTGCCAAGGCGGCCGAGGTGCCATATGTTGTTGCCTGTTCTCCTTCCCACCACGGGGCTGGGATACATCCTTCGATCCTCTATGCCATGTCGGTCTGCAAGCCAGACGTGATCATGACCCTGGGGGGCGTACAGGCGATTGCAACCATGGCCTATGGGATCTTTACGGGAAAACCGGCCGACATTCTGGTGGGGCCAGGCAACAAATTTGTTGCAGAGGCCAAGCGCATCCTTTACGGAGAAGTGGGCATCGATGTGTTTGCAGGTCCGTCTGAAATCCTTGTGATTGCGGATGAGACCGCAGACCCCGGCATTGTGGCCGCTGATTTGGTGGGGCAGGCAGAGCATGGCTATGACTCGCCGGCCGTGTTAATTTCCACATCACAGGAACTGGCCCAGGAGGTGATAAATAAAGTTCCCGAGGTCATTGCCGCACTGCCGGCTCCCGAGGTGGCAGAGGCGTCATGGCGCGATTACGGAGAGGTGATCGTGGTTTCCACAAGAGAGGAAGCTGCCCAGGTAAGCGATGAATATGCATCGGAGCACTTGGAGGTTCAGGCCGAAGATCTCGACTGGTGGCTTGGCACCTTGACCAATTATGGTTCCCTCTTTTTAGGTGAAGAGTCCACTGTGGCCTATGGCGACAAGACATCCGGCCCCAATCATATCCTGCCCACCAAGAAAGCGGGTCGCTACTCCGGTGGGTTGAGTGCTGGCAAGTTTATCAAAACAGTTACCTACCAGCGATTGACTCGAGAAGCGAATCGACAGATTGGCGCCGTTTCTGCGCGCATTTCGCGGCTGGAAGGCATGGAGGCCCATGCGCGCACATCCGATGTGCGTTTGGCCAAATATTTTCCAGATGAGACATTCGATTTAGGAGAACTTGAATGAGCACGATAAACGAACTTTTTGAATTGAATGGCCGCGTGGCCCTGGTAACCGGCGGCAGTTCGGGAATCGGACGGGCCATCGCTTATCATCTTGCCCGAGCCGGCGCGGCGGTCGTGCATGCTGCCCTTCCGCGAGAGGAGGAGGCGCTCAAGGAGGCGGTAAAAGAAGTTGAAGCCCTGGGGGTGAGTGCCGCCTACGAAACGTGTGATGTCAGCAATTTCGATGAACTCCCCGGCCTTGCGGAACGGGCCTCGTCCCATTTTGGTTCACCAGATATCCTGGTCAACGCCGCGGGTGTCAACCTGAGGGAGCCATGGGAAAAAATCAGTGCTAAGTCGTGGAACACAACGATAGCGATCAATTTGACGGCCCCATTTTTCCTGGCACGACTGTTGGTGCCATCCATGCGCTCGAAAGGATGGGGAAAAATCATCAACATCGGATCCCTTCAGTCGGTGCGCGCTTTTCCCAACAGCGTTCCATATGGCGCGTCCAAAGGCGGGGTGCTGCAGCTCACGCGCGCGATGGCAGAAGCTTGGTCCAAGGACCAGAGCGGAATCACCTGCAATGCCATCGGGCCGGGTTTCTTCAAGACCGGCCTTACCGCACCGCTGTATGACGACCAAAAGGTCATCGACGCCCTCGCCAGACAGACCATCATCGGGCGAAATGGGGAAATGTCTGACCTTGCGGGATTGACGGTGTTTCTGGCCTCCCGGGCATCCGATTACATCACCGGACAGATGATCTTCCTGGACGGTGGCTGGAGCGCTAAGTAGACAACCGAAAAAAGGAAACAATACACATGAAAGCGCTTGTGTACACAAAAGCGGACGAGGTCGTGTACCGGGAAGAACCGGACCCGGTACCCAGTAAGGGCCAGGTGCTGGTAAAAGTCGCGGCATCGGGTATCTGCGGATCTGACATGCATGCCTACCATGGGCACGATCCTCGTCGGGTGCCCCCCCTCATCCTGGGACACGAGGTAGCAGGGGTTGTTACAACAGGAGAAAAAAAAGGTGTACGCGTCGTGATAAACCCGCTCATAACCTGCGGTATTTGCACTTATTGCGAAAGCGGTCGAACAAACCTTTGCCCCAAGAGAGAACTCATTGGAATGAGAATTGCGGGTGCATACTGTGAGTATGTGGCGATACCCGAACGGAATCTAGTTGCCATCCCCGATTCCTTCGACATGGTAAAAGCCTCTCTTGCGGAACCGGCGGCCTGTTCACTTCATACCCTCAACAGAGCGCAGCTACAGTCGCAGCGGCCTCTGGCAGAGTTGCGGGCGCTGGTTATTGGGGGCGGTGCCATCGGCATGCTGTCTGCTCTGCTTCTAACGAGTTATGGATGCCACCAAGTAACGGTGGCTGAAATTAACAAGTTAAGGCGAGAGATGGTTGCACGCTCGACAGGCTGCGCTGTTCATAACCCATCAAATGATCCCGAACTTCCCGCCGATTCATTCGAATTGGTGATCGACGCGGTGGGGGGCGGCGTAACTCGGTCCCTGGGGTCGCGAGTTGTTGCACCGGGTGGAATCTTTGCCCATATCGGGCTTATGGATTCGCGGGAAGGCCTCGACATCAAAAAAGTGACTCTACAGGAAGTTTCTCTGATCGGTATTTATACATATACAAGAGAAGATTTTAAGGCCACCGTGGGTGCTTTGGCCGGCGGCATGTTTGGCGAACTCGATTGGGTGGAAACACGACCTCTTTCCGATGGCGCCAAGGCCTTCGCCGATCTTGACAAGGGTATAATTTCTGCCGCCAAGCTTGTGCTGGTACCTTAATAACAGCCTTCGTCACCTGTAGTTTGTGGAGCGGGGAAAGGTCTGTTATCGTCTTTATATGGGGTCATAATGGGCGCTCAAAAGATCAAGCATTATCGACTTCATATTTGGTGAGTTTTGGCAACAGAATTGAGGATTTTTTTTGCAAGGTCAAGCAAGAATCAGATTTTATACCGAAGGCATAACAAACGGCCCTAAATCAGAAAAATATTAATTTGGACTTGTTCAAATGATCGATAGGCAAGGCCGCACAAGAATTTTTATCTGAGGCGTACTTGAAGTACGTCGTAGGTAAAAATTCGCGGAGAACGCAGTTAATCGGAAAAAGATCCATCTATAATCAAAAACTAGGCGCGGCCACCGGACCATTTTAGCTTATTTTTCAAGATGTCGAAATACTGCCGCTCCGGCAGAGTGATCAATTGCAACGGATGGGGTCCTTTTTTAATCTGAATTTCATCCTGGTCATTGAGTTCCAGCCCTTTTTGTCCGTCGAAGGTCAAAACGATATCGGACGATCCTTCAGCCAGCCGAATGGTGATGTTAGCCGACTGTGGCACGATTAAAGGCCGGTTCGTCAGGGTGAAGGGGCAGATCGGGGTTAAAATGATTGCCGGTACGGCCGGGTGGATGACGGGACCGCCGGCAGCCAATGAATAGGCGGTCGAGCCGGTCGGTGTTGCCACGATCAACCCGTCTGCGCTGTAGGTGGTTAAATAATGCTCGTCGATGTAGGTTTCGATATGGGCCAAGCGCGCCAGCGCGCCGCGGTTGATGACCACATCATTCAATACGGTTTCCCGTGCCCGGATATTTTCGCCGCGCATTACCTTGACAACCAGCCGCATGCGGTTTCGCAGGATAAAATCGCCCTTCAAAACCTTTTCGGCTGCCGGATAAAGATCCTCCTCCGCTATTTCAGCCAGAAAACCGACTTCACCGAATTTGATCCCCAGGATGGGAATATCCTGATCTCCGATCCAGTGGACCGCACTTAAAAAAGTGCCGTCTCCGCCGAGCACGAATACACAGTCCAGATCTGGAGGAGGCGGTGACAGGCTGCTACTGTCATTCTTCTGTCCGGATTCTACGGTTTTTTTGCGGACGGTTTTAATTTTTTTGGACCGCAACCAGTCCATGAGCTCGTGGGCTTTTTCATTAGCTTTGGCATCCGATTTGACCACCAGACCTATTTTTTTCACAGCAGTACCCCAGCTCTTTCAACGCGAATTGATCTGATATTCATACAAATTTGATGAACAAACAGCAAGATGTTTTTCGATTTCATAGCGCTCTTTACGCTTGACAGTCTCAGAGCCCGTTTTGTATACAATCTACAATTGAATTTAATTCAATTTTTTTAATGCAAATCAGGACCTGCTTGTATTATTCACCAAAAACATTGAGCGAGATCATCGGTCGGCAAAGCGACCTGCCCAACGCATTTTTCGAGCCACTTTTCTTTTAATTCTTTTTTTTGCAGCGGGGATCAAATGAAGATTGAATCTTTAGTTGATCTTGCCAAACGGCATATTCAGTTGTGGATCATCAAGGGAGAATACCAGCCCGGGCAGCGGCTCAAAGAAGAAGAAATTTCCGCCCGACTGGATATCAGCAGGCCTCCCGTTCGGGAGGCATTTAAATTTTTGGAGGCGCAAGGTCTGGTGATGCGCAAACCGCGCCGGGGCGTTTTTGTCACTGAAATGACGGCTAAGGATGTATGGGAAGCGTACACTCTTAAGGCCACTCTATATGAAATGGCAATCGAACTCGCCCTGGACAATATCAGCAATCCGCAGATTGTCGGGCTGGAGTCCTTGGTTAAAGGGATGGAAGACTGCGCCTTTTCCGAACCGGTAAATTTGCTCGGTTATCAGGAGCATCATCAGGAATTTCATGATCGGATTCTTCTGATTTCAGGAAACGAGCGTCTTAAAAAAATTTCTGCCAGCATCCATCTGCAGGTCTGTCGCTTCAGCTATAAATCACTGCAGGATAAAGCCCACCTAAACGCATCTATTCGCAATCATCGTCGCATAATAGATGCTTTAAAGAAAAAAAATAAATCGTTGGCGTGCAAACTAATGAAGAATCACGTGCTTGATGCCCTTGATGTTTTGCTGAATATGTATAAATGCAACGCAGCCGCGTCCGACAAGCAAGCTGCCAAAGCGGCTGTATCGGACTGATTTTTTCACTAAAGATCCGCTGCTTATCAAAGCAATTAATGCAGTTTAATGAGAGAAATTTTAAACATTTTACCACATTTTTAATTTGGAACGCTCAATTTAGGAAAAGGAGATTACGAAAATGGCAGTTTTACCTGAAGTACAGAAACATTACGGTAAGCTTAAATTTTTCATCAACGGCAATTGGGTTGAGTCCAAATCGGATCAAATTTATGAAGATGTAAACCCGGCT
>JASFJF010000181.1:0-7739 GCA_050122255.1 Desulfobacterales bacterium | reverse complement strand
CCTCTACCTATTACGGCGTAAAAGGCCTGTTTCGCTGGCTGGAGAGCCGAACCTATAAAATGCCGGTGCGGGTATTTCTGTCTCGTTACCGCAGTTATGATATCTGTCCGGACTGCAACGGCACGCGATTCAAGGACGAGACCCTGTTGTACCGGCTGGCCGGCCGCACCATCGACCGGGTCTATCAATCCAATGTAAAGCAGGCCCTTGATTTTTTTGATCGTCTGACGCTTCCGACCGGGGAGGAAGCCGGCCGGCTGGTGCGTGACGAGGTCCGCAACCGCCTGACCTATCTAAAGGATGTCGGGCTGGGGTATTTGACCCTTGACCGCCAATCCCGCACACTGTCCGGCGGCGAGGTCCAGCGGGTGGCCCTGGCCTCGGCCCTGGGATCCTCTCTGGTCAACACCCTGTACGTGCTGGATGAGCCCAGCATCGGCCTGCATCCACGCGACAATCACCGGCTGATTCGCATTTTAAAAGGGCTGCGCAATCTGTCCAATACGGTCGTGGTCGTCGAGCATGATCCCGAAATTATCCGCGAAAGCGATTTTCTGCTGGACCTGGGGCCCCGGGCCGGAGAAAAGGGCGGCCAGGTCATGTACTTCGGTCCCACCGCAAATGTCAATGGCTCGCTGACCGGTCAGTACCTCAAGGGCAAACGCCAAATCGGACTGGGCAGCCAACAACGCAGTCCCCGGAAAAACCGCTGGATTACGATCAAGAAAGCAGCTGAAAACAATTTAAAGAATATCAATGTGCGCATTCCCCTGGGGCTTTTTGTCTGCCTGACGGGCGTATCCGGTTCCGGCAAGTCCACTTTGGCCGAAGAAATACTTTACAAAGCCGCCAAACGTGCCCTGGGGGACCCTCAGGACCGCCCCGGCCGGCACCAGAAAATTATCGGAATCGGCCACATCGATGATGTGGTTATGGTTGACCAGCGCGCCATCGGCCGCACCCCACGGGCCAACGCCCTGACCTACACCAAGGCCCTTGACCCCATCCGCAAATTGCTGTCCGCAACCAATGCGGCCCGCGCCAAGCGCTTCGGGGCGGGCTTCTTTTCCTTTAACGTCGATGGCGGACGCTGTGAGACCTGCAAGGGCGATGGTTTCGAAAAGGTCGAGATGCAGTTTCTGTCAGATGTGTTTATCTCCTGCCCCGACTGCCGGGGACGGCGCTTTAAGGAAGAGATTCTACAAATCACCTACCGGGATAAGAACATCAACGATATTCTCGACCTGACAGTCAGTCAGGCTCTGGACTTTTTTGAAGATCAACCCAGAATTCTGACAGCCCTGCGACCGCTGGCCGATGTCGGCCTGAGCTATTTGCGTCTGGGCCAGCCCATCAACACCCTGTCCGGCGGCGAAGCCCAACGCTTGAAGCTGTCGCGCCATTTGACGGCCAACGGCAAGAAAGCCGCCCATCGATTGTTTATTTTTGATGAGCCCACTACCGGCCTGCATTTTGACGACATCGGCAAGCTGCTGGCAGCCCTGCAGCGCCTGGTGGACGGCGGCAACACGGTTCTGGTCATCGAACACAATATGGATGTAGTCAAAACCGCCGACTGGGTCATCGACTTAGGGCCCGAGGGCGGGGATGACGGCGGTCACCTGGTGGCCAGCGGCGCACCCCAGGAAATTGCCCGCAACAGCGACTCGCACACCGGCCGGTTTTTAAAAGCCTATCTGGATGGAAAGGGACGGCTGAAAGGTTCCAAATCAGGCCGACCACCGGGGATTGCCGACCCTGTGACCGGATTTGGCACCTCAGTGGCATCGGAGCATATCGCCTTGAGAGGCGCCCGGGAGCACAATTTAAAAAACATTAGCCTGACCGTACCCCAGAACGAGCTGGTGGTGCTCAGCGGGGTTTCGGGATCGGGCAAATCCACCCTGGCTTTTGATATTCTGTTCGCCGAAGGGCAGCGTCGCTACCTGGAAAGCCTGGCGCCGTATGTGCGCCAGTACATGAAAATAATGGAACGGCCCGATGTGGACCTGGTCACCGGTCTGGCACCAACGGTTGCCATCGAACAACGCATCAGCCATTCCAGCCGTCGCTCGACAGTGGCGACCCTTACCGAAATCTATCATTTCCTCAGGCTGCTGTTCAGCAAATTGGGACGCCAGCATTGCCCGGGTTGTGGCAGGCAGTTGAAAGCTCAAAGCCAGGACGCCATCATCAAACAACTGCGCAAACGGTATGCCCGCAGGCCGGTCACTGTTTTGGCGACACAGGTTTTCGGGCGTAAGGGCTTTCACAAGGACGTCCTGGCGCGGGCGCTAAAAAAAGGGTTCAAGAAGGCACGTATCGATGGCCGTATGACCGTCCTTAAGGAAGGTATGGCTCTGAGCCGCTATCATGAGCACACGATCGAACTGGTGGTCGGGCAGCTGCCGTCCAAAAACCTGGTGTCGCTGGTGGATCAGGCGCTTAAGATCGGCACGGGCAGTCTCATCCTTTTGGATCGCCACGGTCACGAAGAAATTTTTAGCCTCTCCGGCACCTGCCCGACCTGCGGTATCAGTCTCGAGCCGCTCGACCCGCGGCTGTTTTCCTTTAACAGCAAACAGGGCGCCTGCCCGGATTGCGGCGGGCTGGGTGAGACCGGCATGAGGGAAATCGATGATGCTGAGGAACCCGTCGAAACCACGGTTTGTGCCACATGCGCCGGCAGCCGCCTCAAGCCCCAGGCGCTGGCGGTCAAGGTTGGCAGCTATTCCATCTGGGAGTTGGTGCAAAAACCGGCGCGGGAGGCATTTGACGCCATCAGAAAATTAACGTTCTTCAGGCCGCAACAGCCGATTGCAGAGCCAGTAGTCAGCGAAATCCTGACCCGGTTGTCTTTGCTCAACCAGCTGGGCCTGTCATACCTGTCGCTGTCGCGCAGCGGTGAGACCCTGTCCGGCGGCGAAGCCCAACGGGTTCGCTTGGCCGCCCAGCTGGGCTCCAATCTGACCGGGGTTTGCTATATTCTGGATGAGCCCACCATCGGCCTGCATGCCCGGGATAGCGGCATTCTGATCGATGCCCTCAAGACTTTGCGGGATCGGGGCAACAGCATTCTGGTGGTCGAGCATGATGAGGAAACCATTCGGGCGGCGGACACGATCATCGATCTGGGGCCTGGCGCCGGTCAGGATGGCGGCAAGGTGGTGGCCTCCGGCACGCTGGCCGATTTAAAAAAAGCCAAATCTTCAATTACGGGCGCCTTGATGGACGGCCATCCGAAAAAGATTTCTTCGCGACTCAGGCCCTACGGCAAGGCTAAAAAATTGAAGGTAATGGGTGCGCAAACGAACAACCTCAAAAAAATCAGCGTAAACTTGCCCCTGGGTCGCCTGATCTGCATTTCCGGCGTATCCGGGTCGGGCAAATCCTCTTTAGTGAAAGAAACGCTCTATAAGGGGTTGCGCAATCGCCTGCAAAAGAAAACATACCCGGCCGGCAAGTGCAAGGACATAAAAGGCTGGCAGCAAATTCAGCGGGTGCTGGAGGTGGATCATAGCCCCATCGGCCGCACGCCGCGCTCGGTGCCGGCATCCTATGTCGGTTTCTTAGGTGACATTCGCAAGTTGTTATGCATGACACCGGCTGCCAGAGCCCGGGGTTATAAACCCGGCCGCTTTTCTTTTAACGTGGCCGAGGGCCGCTGCGACGCCTGCAAGGGCCAGGGACGGCCCAAAGTGGAGATGAGTTTTCTGCCGGACGTCTACGTGCCCTGCGACGTCTGCCACGGAAAGCGCTATAACAAGGAAACCCTGGCCGTGCTGTATAAAGGCAAGAATATGGCTGAGGTTCTTGAAATGACCTTTGCCGAGGCCGTGCGCTTCTTTTCAGCCGTACCCCCCATTCGACGCGCCGTGCAGTTTGTGTGTGATGTCGGTCTGGGCTATCTGTGCCTGGGGCAACCCAGCCCCACCCTGTCGGGCGGAGAGGCCCAGCGCATCAAGCTGGCCAAACAGCTGGTGAAACGCACCAACGGGCATACCCTCTATATCCTGGACGAGCCAACCACCGGCCTGCATCTGGCCGACATTCAACGCCTGATCATCGTTTTGCAGGCTTTGGTTGATGAAGGCAACACCGTGGCCATTATTGAGCACAACATGGAGATCATCAAGGAAGCTGATTATATAATCGACCTGGGACCGGAAGGCGGCAATGACGGCGGCCGGGTGGTAGCCGCCGGATCACCGCCGGAACTTCTCAAGTTTGCAAGCAAGTCGCATACGGCAAGGTGCTTTCAGCGGTACCTCAAGGGTTCCAGGGTTCAGGGTTGAAAGGTTCAGCGGTTTTGGATGTCAAATTTTTCTAAATTTCACTCGTCCCCGTTGTCGTACTCGTCCTCGTTATCTCAGCTTCTGAAATAAGACCGTATATTAAATGTTAGAATCCGAAGACGATATTCAAGATGAGTCGTTTTTCGGCCTGAATTGTCGTTCTGAATCCACGAAGTGTCGTTTTCCGGCCTAATGTGTCATAATTAAAAGTTCAGGGCTCAACATTCTGGCTACTGGCTTCTTGATGATGGCTGATACTATAGTTATTGGTTTGAGAGATCAGATGACAAATGAATATATTTGAAAGGTAAAAATGATGAAGACCTTGAAGCTGGCGGTTGTCCAGTTTACACCCGAGTTTGAAGCGAAGCAAAGAAACTTTGCCCGTATGCAACAGCTGGTGGAAGATGTCACAGCCGATATCATTGTTTTTCCCGAGTTATGCACTACCGGATATTTTTTCCTTTCCCGCCAGGAAATCGAACGGGTGGCTGAAAGCACCGACGGTCAAAGCAGCGCTTTTTTTCGTGACATGGCGCAGAAAAAAAATGCCGTTGTGGTAGCCGGGTTTGCCGAACGGCATCTAAATAACCTTTTTAATTCGTGTTTGGTTGTTGTTCCAGAGGTCAAAAAACCGTCTGTTTATCGCAAAATCCATCTGTTTTACAAAGAAAACGATTGTTTTGATCACGGTGACACCGGCTTTTTTGTGGTGGCAGATAAAAAGCGGGATGTTCACATCGGGCCGATGGTCTGCTATGATTGGCGCTTTCCCGAATCAGCCCGGGTGCTGACCCTGCTGGGCGCCGATGTGATTGTCTGCCCGGCTAATTTGATCACCGAAACCTGGCAACAGGTGATGCCCGCCCGGGCCATCGAAAACAATGTTTATCTGGCAGTGGCCAACCGGGCTGGTATTGAAAAAAGAAATGACGAGGAATTGAGATTCAAAGGTCGTTCCGTCATTTATGATTTTAACGGCCAGGTGTTGGCACAGGCCGAAAGCAACGAAGACACGGTTCTGGTGGCAGATATCGATCCGGCCAAAACACGCGATAAATCCTTCAATCCCATCAACAACGTTTTAACCGACAGGCAGCCGCATCACTATAAACCGTTGACAAGATTGTAAAATATAATCTAGCCTGCTATACTATTAAAGTTGAGCCCGTTGCCGGTTGGCCGTTGTCCGGTTATAAAATAAAATCAGAATTTTTCCTTTTAGGCGGGCTCAACGGACTTAACTGGCTTAACCGGCTCAACCGACCTGGAGAAGATATGGCGAAGAAATATGAGCTGAAGCCGTCCGATTTAAGGCTGATCTGCGACCCGAAGGTTTTCAAGTTTAAAAATACATCCGAAGTCAAGCCCCTGGATACGGTGATCGGGCAGGAGCGCGCCGTAAAGGCCATCGATTTCGGCTTGAACATGGATAATCCCGGCTACAATATTTTTGTGACCGGTTTGGCCAGTACCGGCAAATCGACGATTGTCAGAGATCTGGTCAACAAGCACGCTAAGCGCCTACCCACCCCCAATGACCTGTGCCTGGTCAACAATTTCAAAGACGAATTTCGCCCCAAAGCCATCGCCGTGCCACCCGGAACGGCCATCCAGCTCAGCAAAAAGATGAAACGGGCCATCGAGCGCTTAAAAAAAGAACTGCCCGAAATTTTTGAAGATGATGCGTATTTAAAAAAATTATCCAAATTAAAGAATACATTTGCGCAACAACAGCATGCGCTGTTTGAGCAGCTTGAAGCTTATGCCGCTGAAAAAAATCTGTCTATCGAACAAACCGAAAACGATTTTCAAACCATTCCCATGATCGACGGTAATCCGCTTACGCCCGAAGAGTTTAATGCCCTGCCCGCCAAGACCAGGGCTAAAATCGAAGAAAATCTAATGCTCGTCCAGGCTGAAATCGAGGCCACCGCCATGGAAATGGACAAAAACAACCTGACCTTGCATGCTGATATTGAAAAACTGATGGACACCTATGCCTTATCGGTAGTTAAAAAGCGTCTGCGTCCGATGCGCAGGGAATTTAAGGCCTGGGAAGACATTGTCGCCCATCTGAATTCCGTTCAAGAGCATATTGTCGAAAATTTCAATTTGTTTATTCCGCCGAACAAAAGTGAAGCACCGCCTCCGGAGCAGGCGCCGCGCAATGCAAATGCTTCTTTTCAGCAATATGAGATCAACGTGCTGGTGGATCAAGAATCCACCAGGGGTGCGCCGGTTATTTCCGAAACCAACCCGACATTTTATAATGTTTTCGGCCGCATCGAAAAACGCGCCTTCATGGGCACCATTAACACCGATTTTACCATGGTGCAGGCCGGCTCATTGCTGAGAGCCAACGGCGGTTTTCTGATCATGGAAATCGATTCGGTGATGATGAACCCCTACGTCTGGGAAGCGCTGAAAAGAACCTTGCGCACCAAATGCCTGCAAATCGAAGACATCCCGGAAGAAACTGGTTTCGGCACCACCTCACTCAAGCCGGAGCCCATCCCGCTGGATGTGAAGGTCATCCTGCTGGGCAGCTATGAAATCTTTGAAATCATTCAAAGCGAAGATCCCCGCTTCAATAAAATATTTAAAGTGCGGGCCGATTTTGACTCGGAAGTAAATCGCACCCCGCGCACTATCCAGCAGTATGCCCGTTTTATCGCCCGGGTTTGCCAGGAGGAAAACCTGCTGCCGTTTACCCCCAGAGGCGTGGCCCTCATGGTGGAGTATGGCGAGAAATACGTTTCCAACAAGCATAAGCTGTCCATTCGATTCGGTCCGATCCTGGGGATTCTCAAAGAAGCCGACTACTGGGCCCGCAAAAGCAACGCCCGCCAGGTAACGGATAAACATGTCATTAAAGCATTCAACGATCATCGCTTTCGTCACAATCTGTATGAACACAAGATGCATGAATCTTACCTGGACAACACCATCATGATCGATGTGAAGGGCGCGGTGATCGGGCAGGTCAATGCCCTGGCGGTTTACCAGATCGGTGAATTCTCATTCGGTCGGCCGGCGCGCATTACCGCCGAAACCTACATGGGGAAACAGGGCGTTGTGAATATCGAGCGCGAAGCCGAGCTCAGCGGCAGTACCCATGACAAGGGTGTGCTGATCCTGTCTGGATATCTGGGACGGACCTTTGCCCAGCAACACCCGCTCAGCCTGTCGATCAGCATTACCTTCGAGCAGAGCTATTACGGCATCGACGGCGACAGCGCATCATCTACCGAGCTGTATGCCATCATCTCCAGTCTGGCAGGCATACCCATTAAGCAGGGCATTGCGGTGACCGGATCCGTCAATCAGAAAGGACAGGTTCAGGCCATTGGCGACGTCAACCAGAAAGTGGAAGGTTTTTTTGAAGTCTGTAAAGAAAAAGGCATAACCGGGCGACAGGGCGTGATTATACCAGCCGCCAAC
>JASFJF010000180.1:0-7760 GCA_050122255.1 Desulfobacterales bacterium | reverse complement strand
CTGGTACTTTTTATGGTTGAAGCCCACCGCCCGTTGGATCCAGATGATCAACGCATCTATGAAAAGATCAATTCCAAATCCATTATAATGGTGATGAATAAAATGGATCTTGTGCACACTGACAGTGCTACAAGATTGCCGGACGACTGGCATTATGAAGCTCAGGTGCGCATTTCGGCCCTGTATGATCGCGGAATTGATCAGCTCAAGGAAAGAATAATCAAGCTGGCACTTGGAAAAACCGCACTGGATTTGAATGTCGCCATAGCTCCCAATTTACGGCATAAATTGTTGCTCGAAACCAGCCTGGCTGCTGCGGAAGGGGTCATCGAGCAGCTGCAAAACAAGACTTCCAGCGAACTGGTGGCTATCAACCTGCAAGAGGCCATAGACGCCCTGGGTGTAATTAGTGGCGATACGGCTAAAGTGGATGTGCTGGATCAGATTTTTAGCCGGTTTTGCGTGGGAAAATAGGCAGACCTTCTCTGCAAGTGAATGTTTCACGTGAAACATTTACAAATTTTAGTCACTTGTATCTTTAATGCGGCCATTGTATGTTTTAACGTAACCGAGATGTTTGCACGATACTTTAGAGGAGAAAAACCGACTCATGGATTTTGACTTTACACCCTATTTTCAAAAGTACGAGGCTCTGGTTGGCAAAAGTGATGAAGCTTTTGAACATGTTAAACAGGCTTATGCAGAATGTGTAAAATGCCAGCAAAAATGTGCGGATTGCTGCTATGCGCTGTTTGATTTAAGCCTGATTGAAGCCCTTTATATCAACCATAAATTTAACGAGAAGATCAAAGGCAGCCAAAAAGCTGATCTTTTGGAAAAGGCCAACCGCGCTGATCGAAATATTCACAAGATCAAACGCCAGGCTTTCAAAGATTTACAGGCCGGCAAAAGTGAGGACCAGATATTGGCCGAATTGGCCCGGGAGCGCGTTCGATGCCCGCTTCTAAACGAAGCCGAGCTGTGTGATTTGTATGACAATCGCCCGTTGACCTGTCGTTTTTATGGCATACCCACTGCCATCGGCGGGCAGGGGCATACCTGTGGCAAATCTGACTTTAAGGAAGGTGAGCAGTACCCTACTGTAAACTTGGATCTCATCAACAATCAACTCCAGCAGCTGTCCGCTGAATTGGTTCGGGATTTAAAATCCAGATATGTGAAACTGGCGGATATGCTGGTGCCGCTGTCCATGGCCTTGCTCAACCTTTATGATGAAGATTATTTGGGGATTGGAGATGAAAAAGCCCAGGAACCGCCACCGAGAAAAAAACGCAAAAGGAGAACTCTATGAGCGAATTTTCTCCTGAAGAAGCCGAAAAACGGAAGCGGGCTGTTTTTGAAAACATGGCCCCCCGGCGCCAGAAGCACATCTTAAAAAAGGGGTACGATCAGTGGGATCCGTTTGCAGAACCCAAAGACCCGATCGACATTCGCAAAGACCCCACCAAACGAACCAGCCAGATGCTTGTCAGAGAGTTTTTACAATCACGCAGTTCAGAGGATTACAGCAACGCCTATGGTCGCGGGGTACTGGATCTCGCTCTTGGAATTGTGAACAAGGACGATTATTTTCTGGGCATGTTTGAGTTCTCATGCTGGTACCGGCAGCTGCTGGATAAGGAACGACAAACCTAAAAAGTATCCCCGCATGGGGCAAAGGGCATAGCGCATAGGGTAAAAGATTGCGCTTACCCTGCGGATAGTGGCGCTTTTGACACGATGCGCTTTGCGCTCTGTTCTATGCTGTGTGATATTCACCGTGTATGTGTTTGACCACTTGTTTCCAGTATCTTTCGCTTTGGTGAATTTAAGATGGATTCACGTTGGAATATAATGGAAATTCTGGGCAGCGGTCCACTGCCGGACACACTGATTGCCCCCATCGATGGGGCCGAGATGGTACGGGTGCCTGCCGGGGATTTTACAAAAGGAATAACCGAAGAAGAATTGGCTCAGATATTTATGCTGGACCGGCAGGAAAATCCGGTTTTTGCTTCTGAAGTTCCCGCCCGCAAAAAATACTTGCAAGATTTTTACATTGACCGCTATCCGGTCACCAACTACCAGTATCAAAATTTTATCTTGGCAACCGGTCATCGTGAACCGACCCTGCTCAAACACCCTCTATGGGGACAGCCGATGCGACCGGTGGTATTTGTGGGCTGGGATGATGCCCGCAATTATGCCGAATGGGCCGGAAAATCTCTCCCAACCGAGGAGCAGTGGGAAAAGGCCGGTCGCGGTGATGATGCCCGCTGGTGGTCCTGGGGACAGGAGTTTTTACCCGAACATTGTAACTCGCATGGCTATGGTCTGGGCCATACATCCGAAATCGGCATTTTTGACAGGGGTGTCAGCCCATTTGGATGTTACGATATGTGCGGAAATGTCTGGGAAATGTGCGAGGGTGTCTGGCTGGAAGATCATCTGCCCATGCGGGGAGGGTGTTTTTTAGGATCCGCCACCTTTGTGCGCGTCACATGCCGTTGGACCCCGGAGGACCCCGTCAACGGAGCTCACTGGATGGGATTTCGCTGCGTTAAAGAAATCCCCACCCAGCAATAGGCTCAACAGAAGACAGAAAAAAGCGCGCCCTAAACGAAGAAGCTCCACAAAATACCGGCGCAAATTGCCGAGCCGATCACACCCGATGAGTTGCAGGCCATTCCATGCATCAGCAAAAAGTTTGTCGGGTCTTCTTTTAGGCCCATCAAATGCACCTCCCGCGCGGAACCGGGCACCGCTGAGACGCCGGCCGCACCCAGCAGCGGATTAATTTTGTTTTTCAAAAACAGATTCATAATTTTCGCAAAAATTAAACCTGATGCGGTGGCGATGGAAAAAGCCACAGCTCCCAGAAAAAAAATGCCAAGGGATTTCGGCGTCAAAAAAACATCGGCCTGAGTGCTGCAGCCCACCGTAAATCCAAGAAAGATGGTGGCCGTATCAATGATGGCCGATTGGGCCGTACCGGCCAGCCGGTTGACCACACCGCATTCTTTTAAAAAATTTCCCAGAAACAGCATCCCCAGCAACGGTAGGGCGGTTGGCGCCAAAAAACAGCACAGCAAAACGCCCGCTATGGGGAATATCATAAGCTCTTTTTTCGAGACGGCTCTGGCCGGCGGCATTTTGATTAAGCGCTCTTTTTTGGTGGTCAACAGCCGCATGATCGGCGGCTGAATAACGGGTATCAATGCCATATATGAATACGCTGCGATGGCGATGGGTCCGATCAAATGCGGTGCCAGCTTTGCTGTTAGAAAGATGGATGTCGGTCCGTCGGCCCCGCCGATAATCGCGATTGAAGCTGCTTCCTTGGGCGCAAATCCAAAAAACAGGGCGCCCAGCAGGGTAAAATAGATGCCCATCTGGGCCGCAGCGCCCAGCAGCATCAATTTTGGTTGGGCAAGTAGTGATGAAAAATCGGTCATGGCGCCCAGGCCCATAAAAACGATCGACGGATAGACACCGGTGGTGACGCCGAAGTAAAGGTAATGCAAAACACTGTTGGGCTCATAGATGCCGATACCAAAACCCTTGAAAAAAGGGATATTGCCTACCAGTATGCCAAAGCCGATAGGGATCAGCAGCAGCGGCTCGTATTTTTTGGCAGTTCCCAGATATAGAAATATACAGCCGACCACGAGCATGATGTAATTGCGATAATCGGCCAGATAATACCCGGTGTTTGACAAAAATTGAAATAAAAGATCAAACATGGCTTAGCCTTTATTTATGATTTGTATTCATTCCAGGAGAACGTGCCATCGCCTTGAGCCACTAAAACATCCGCCTCCTGCAAGCGCTGAATGGACAGATGCGGATGCGGCATATCGTTTTTATACGCAATTTCAAATACTTGTGAAAGCTTGAACGGCTCTTTTAGTTTCTCGATCAGCGGTCTGTAGGCCTCGATCAGTTGTTCCACCGATGGCAGTCTTTGGTCGCCATAGTCCATTTCTGCTGCTTCTTGCGGTTTGACGGCAGCGGGTTGTTGTTTGAATCGGCTGATCACATTTTCTCGATCTTCCCATAAGTTAAGCAATCGGTGAATCTGGGAAATGACCAAAGAGAGCACTACCAAACCCATAAACACAATGGATGCGCCCACCGCCGCAATGGCCCACCCGTTATGGTTTGTTATGTTTTCTAAGCCAAACACTTTATGCCTCCATGTTCAGTAAATGAATCCAGATGAAATTTTACTCCCGCGGAATGTAGACCAATCAGGCAAGAAAAGAAAGATATGAGATGGTTCCGCTATAGGTTAGCAATCGAATTAGTTGGTCATACATCATGCCAGATGTCAATAAAAAATCTCCATCCCCATTTGTAAACCGGGGTCTTTTTTCATACTTGATCAATTTCTCGGCAATCGCGCCTTTTGAATTTGGGCATTTACGAATGTTTCACGTGAAATAATTGCTGATAGAGCCCTTTCGCTGGAAACAGAGAATTTGTAAAAATCTGAAGCGCGCTTTGTTATTAATATTATTCAAAAAATTCTTTGACAGCTTTTTACAGATTGTAACCGCTTGAAATCTCAATTAATAAATTTTAACAATTTTCAAATTCAGACTTGACCAGCGCTCATTTTTGTATTTATAAAAGCAGAATCCCTTTTAGCGTTGCAATAGGTTGATGACGAATTTCGTTAATCCTGTTGATCAAGTGATGGCCCCTGTATAGCATCGGACACTCCCGGGCCTCGACCAGCGGGTTCTTTAAGGGATGATATCGTTATCCCGCCAGTGACGATAAGTCTTTCTTATCTAAAGACACGAAGGAGGAAAATTCATGACCCCAAAAATGTTTGCTAAATTCGCAACCACCTGTCTGGTTTTTGCCTTCATATTGGCCGCCGCCGGGCTGGTATCGGCCGAAGAAAAACCCAATGTCTTCGGGTTGCTTCTGGTCGGTCCTTACAATGACCACGGCTGGAGTCAGGCCCATTATGAGGGCGGCAAGTATGTCGAGAAAATGGTGCCGGGCACCAAGATGATTTACATCGATAAAGTTAATCCGGCCGATCGCCAGGGCGTCACCATTCCGCAACTGGTTGACGACATGGTCGAAAAAGGCGCCAAGCTGATTATTGCCAACTCTGACGACATGAAAGACGGTACGCGCGAAGCTGCTGCCATGCATCCGGATGTTTTCTTTATCCATATTTCCGGAGACGATGTGCTGACCGGCAAAGCCCCCAAGAACCTGAGCAATTTAATGGGGCGCATGGAATTCGGGAAAATGATGGCCGGGTTTGCGGCCGCCCTGACCACCCAGACTGGGAAAATAGGCTATCTGGGGCCGCTCATCAACGAAGAAACTCGCCGGCTGGCTGCCTGCGCCTATCTGGGTGCAAAATATGCCTGGGCAAATGTGCTCAAAAAAGATCCCAAGCAACTGAAATTTCAGGTGACCTGGATTGGCTTCTGGTTCAATATACCCGGTGTAACGGCGGACCCGACCCAGGTGGCTCAAAATTTCTTTAACACCGGTTATGATGTGGTGATCTCCGGTATCGACACGACTGAAGCCGTGGTGGTAGCCAAACAGAAAAAACAGGAAGGCAAAGCCGTGTGGGCCATCCCGTATGATTACGTCGGTGCCTGTGAAGGCGCAGATCAAGTCTGCCTGGGCGTGCCCTACTTTAACTGGGGACCGGGATATGTGGACTTTGTCAAAGCCGCCTTTTCTGAAAAATGGCAATCCAAATGGATCTGGCTGGGACCGGATTGGAAAGATATTAATAATCCTGACACCAGTACCATCGGGTTTACCCAAGGGCCGGCGCTTTCGGCCGATGCCCAAAAACATCTGGCCGGCTTCATCAAAGATCTGGGTTCTAAAAAGATCAACCTGCTCAAGGGCCCGCTGAACTACCAGGACGGTAGTCCGTTTGTCAAAGCCGGCCAAACGGCCAGCGACAAGCAGGTCTGGTATATGGAGCAGTTGTTGGAGGGGATGGAGGGGGCCAGTAGCGCCAAGTAATTTTTAATTTCTATTTATTCTTGGGTGAATGAAACCTTATACCAGATAGAATCAACCAAAATATTTTCATAAATTCGTTCTAAGACGATAAAGTGCAGGAGTCCGATCAAGGTTCTTCTGCACTTTGTTTTTTATGGCTTTCTAAAGCGCCTTTGAGCTTAAAACCTGTTTACTTTTTTGACTGAATCAGTCTATTTAGCGATAGCCGTTTACCTTCAAAATAAGACACCGCTGACGATGCGAATTGAGCTGCAGGATATCCACAAATATTATGGTCCCGTTAAAGCCAACGAAGGGGTTGATCTAAAGCTGGTGTCCGGTGAAATACACGGAATCTTGGGTGAAAATGGCGCCGGCAAAAGTACCTTGATGAAAATCCTGGCGGGTTTCAGTCTGCCGACCCGGGGCACGATTATGGTTGACGGTGCTGCAGTTGAATATCGTAATCCGGCCCAGGCCGCTGCCCTGGGCATTGGTATGCTTTACCAGGATCCGCTTGATTTTCCGCTGCTGACGGTTCTGGATAATTATATGCTCGGGCAAACCCGGGGCCTCAATCCGCAAAGAAAAAACTTTCGCCAGCAGTTCGCCGATCTCTCACGCGCCTTGCATTTTAACTTAGAGCCGGATGCAGTCTTAAACGCACTGACCATCGGTGAGCGCCAACAACTTGAGATTATCCGGCTCATGTCTTTGGGCATCCAGGTGCTGATCCTGGATGAACCGACCACCGGAATTTCCAGCACCCAGAAAGAGATTCTTTTTAATGCCCTCAAGAAACTGGCATCCGAGGGCAAAAGCATCATTCTGGTGTCGCATAAGCTCGAAGACGTCGAGGCGCTGTGCGACCGCGTTACCGTGTTGCGCCAGGGCAGGGTCACCGGCAGGATGAATCGGCCGTTTGATTCCCGGGGGCTTCTGAAAATGATGTTTGGAACGCCACCGGTTTTTCCACCGCGTTGCTCGCAAACGCCGGGCAAGGAAGTTTTGGTCATGAAGCAGGTGTACGGCAGTGGCGGGCGCGCCGGGCTTCAGGACTGTGACGCCGTCATTCGGGAGGGTGAAGTCGTTGGTCTGGCCGGGCTCGAGGGCAGTGGGCAGGGGGTATTTTTGCGCATCGCCGGCGGTTTGAAGCCGGCCCGACGCGGCTCCGTCAGCCTGCTGGGCAGCGACATGCACGGCAAAAACCATCATACCTTTAAACAGCGGGGAGTGTCATTTTTACCAGCCTCGCGGCTGGAAGAGGGGCTAATCGCCGGAATGCGCATCTCTGAGCATTTTGCGCTCCATGCCAAGCGGCAGCATTTTGTTGTTCGCTGGCAGGATGCCCTGCAGCAGGCCCAGCAACAAATTCAAAAGTTTCAAATCAAAGGCCGGCCAGATTCAATTGTCGAAGCGCTGTCAGGGGGCAACCAGCAGCGGCTGTTGCTATCCCTTCTGCCACGAAATCCGCAAGTGCTGCTCCTTGAGAATCCTACCCGCGGTCTGGACATCGAATCTGTCAACTGGGTCTGGCAATATCTGCACACCTACTGCACCAAACGGACGAGCATCGTCTTTTCTTCACCGGAGCTGGATGAGATTTTAATGGTGGCCGATCGTGTGCTGGTTTTTTTCAACGGCCGCATTATCAAAAAAGTTGCGGTTGTTGACACGAACGCCCAGGAGCTAGGCAGAGCAATAGCGGGTAAGGTATAATCATTATGTTTTAAGCTCTATCAACCATACTAAATATGAAATTCGAA
>JASFJF010000179.1:0-7785 GCA_050122255.1 Desulfobacterales bacterium | reverse complement strand
TTATCAAATTTAACGCCGAACCCGCGCGGACTGCCCCACGAAATCGTTCCAATGAATTTAAACGGCTTGGATTGGTTGGGCAGCACGAAATTCAGGCCAATTTTTTGGCCGATGGTAAATGTTTCGGCGGTTTCGATAAATACACCGCCGATGCTGATATCCAGAATGTAGCTTTTATAGTCTTTATTCTGGATCCGGTATTTGGCATTAATCAGGCAGGGTTTGCGTGGATTTTCCCGCATCGAAGACTCGTTTCCCTCCAGACTGACCGTTGTTTCGGGCACCTCAATCGTCGGCAGGGTTTCCAGTTGCTCGAGCAAAATGATCTGCTGATCTTCCGACATATCAACGACCAATTTACACAACTGCGAAGTCACCTCATCACCGATTAGCTGTTTTAATAGGATCAATTTTTTGTCCTTGGGCATATCATTGATCAGTTTAAACAGGCGGGCTGTAATTCCATATTTGCCTAACTGTGGATCCAAATCCAGCATGTGTTACTCCTTGATGGGTTAAAGTAGCGTCCGATTATGTAAAATTTTATTGATTAAGCGGTCCTGTGTCAATATTTATTTTAGATTTTAAACGGTTAGGCTATGGTGCCCACTAAAGATGCGTTGCGGGGGTATCCGCTTTAATTCGCCGCCACTTTCATTTTCAACACCTTTCGGCACCCGCTGAGCCGCCAGGGTTGGATGCTCTCAGGCGGATTCAGTCGCGACAATTTCATATTCGGTGGTAATCCGGGCCACACCCCTGATGGTGGCAGCAACCGAACAGTATTTGTCCTGGGAAAGGCTGATCGCCTGCTCAACTGCTTTGGCGGTTAAATTGTCTCCTGCCAGATGGTATTTGACATGGATCTTGCGATAGGTCCAGGGAGGATCCGGGTCCTGCTCCCCGCTGGCGGTCACTTCGAGCAGGGTAAGCTTTTTGCGTTTTTTTTCTAAGATTTCGACAACATCGACTGATGAACAGGCCGCCAGAGCCACCAGCAGCATCTGTGAAGGGCTGACGCCAATTCCATTTTTCTGGCCCGATAAAACCACCGAATGGCCGGTAGCGTCCACCCCAACAAAGTTTCTTTCATTTACCCAGCGAACCGTTGTTGTTGCCATTTTCGTATCTCCTTGTTTTCGTGTTGCGAGTTGCGGTTTGCGAGATCCGTGCTGCGAGTTGGGCGGGGATAAACCCCGTCCCTACTTCTGACACCGATCTCAATCTATCTGCTGCCATATATTTTAATGACAACCAGGGTGATGTCATCGGCGGGCGCGATTCCCTGTTGAAAGCGGTCGAGTTCGGTCAGAATCGCATCCTGGATCTTGGCAGCGCTGGTCTGCGCATGCTGGCGTATGATAGTAGAGACGGCCTGCCGGCCAAACATCTGATCCTGCGGATTGCGGGCCTCCCAGATACCATCGGTGCTCAGTAAAATAATCTGCCCGTCGACCACTTGATCGCGCCGGCTTTCAGCATACTGCCAGCTTCCGTCCACACCCAGGGCAATGCCTTCGCCGGCCAGCTCTTCAAAGCGGTCTCTGGCAGGATCATACAGCAAAGCGGGATCGTGCCCGGCCCTAACCCAGCTCAGGCAGCGGGTGTCCATATCGATTTGAAGGTAAAACAGGGTAATGAACCGGCCGGTTTCTTCCACGTCCCGGGTCAACTGGCGGTTAACGTCGCTGACGATGTCGGCGATGCTGCCGGACAGAGATGTGCGCTGCCGCAAAAAAGCACGGGCCGACGCCATCAAGAGGGCCGAGGGGATCCCATGGTCGGACACATCGCCGATCACCACGCCGTATCTGTTACCGGCAGTGCTATCGAAAAAATCGAAATAATCGCCGCCGGTCTCGTCACAATAGATGCTTTTGCCGGCAATGTCCAAACCGGGAAAATGTGGGTTTTCAGCCGGCAACAAGTTTTGCTGCACTTCCTTGGCCAGATCGAGTGATTGGCGCAGACGATAGCGATCCTTAAGTCCCTCGGTCATCTGATTGAAATTTTCACCCAGCACACCCAGCTCGTCGTTGCTGTTAACCGCTACGCTTGCGGTCAGATCCCCTTTCTCGACTCTTTCCATGGCGGCTTCCATCTGACGGATGGGATCGATGATGCCGGTTGAAAATGAACGTGACAGGGTGACGGCCACCGCCAGGGCGACGATCAATAAAAAGGCCGTTAAGTAAAGCAGGCTCTGAATAACCTGCCCGGGATCCATCTCCAGCATCATGCGTGCTTTGTTGTACGACAAGACGGCCATCAGGATCAGCGGTAGAATACTGGACAAAACAAAGATAACAAACATGCGGATGCGCAGTTTGAGGCGAAATACCCCCGGGGTGCGGGCCAGTCCACCTTCCGGGAAAAACTCCGGCCAGATCTGGCGGCATTTGGCTTCGGTCATGAAAAAAATGATTGCCGCGGTGATGATACCGCCGATAATGCAGCCGATAAAAACCCTGAGTCCTTCGATCAGCTCAACCGCGAACGGTTCAGCGCTGCCTGTATCTGCCACGATGCTATAGGTCGTCATGGTGATGGCGGCCAGAAACCAGTTAAAAAAACTCACCAGCGCCGAGAAAAACGGCATATCGAGGATTTTGCGCTGGGCTTTTTTTCTCAGCTCGGGCTCAATTTGTTTGTTCTGGGCGGTTATTTTTAAAAAACGGTCCAGGTCTTTCGTCCAGAAATTGAAAAAGAAGAAAGCGATGGCGGCTAGAAACGGGAACATGATGCCCACAACAACAAAGGTATTTTGAACCCGCATGGCCGGAAACACCTGGTCGAAAAAAACAAAATAAGATGTTACTGTTAAAGCCCCGATCAGATTGGCACTGATCTGCCACCATCCGAGACTGCGGCCGCCTGTCCGAAACATGACGTGCAGGGGTTTCCGTGCCCCGCTCTCATTTACGTTCATGTTGACACCTTTGCAAATTCCGGGGTGAAGATATCCCATCGATAAGGCGATATCCGTTTGACACTCAGAATACTTTTATCTATTATTTTCTGCCATAAAAGCGCAACCAAATTTTAAACCTATGCCTGAAAAGGATCCGCAACCATGGAAAAACTAAACAAAACCGCGTTAAACGAACAGCATGTCCGATTGGGCGCCAACATGGTTGAATTTGGCGGATGGGAAATGCCCTTACACTACAAAACCGGTATCGTTCAGGAGCATTTGATCACTCGTAAAGCAGCGGGCCTTTTTGACATTTCGCACATGGGCCGTTTTATTGTTCGGGGCAAAGATGCTTTGGATTTTTTGCAGCACGTGCTTTCCAACAATGCCGCTGCTCTGGAGGAGGAAGAAGGCCAATATACGATGATTCCCAATGAAAACGGTGGCGTAATCGATGATGCCTACCTGTACCGCTTTGTTCGCGACGAGTTCATTTTAGTGGTCAATGCCGCCAACCGCGAAAAGGATTTTGCCCATCTAGAAAAAATCCGCTCTGACTTTGGCGACGTCAGGCTCATCGATCAGACCGCAGAGATGGCCATGCTCAGCCTCCAGGGGCCAACAGCCAAAGATATTATGCAGGCGTTAATTTCAGGGGGTCGCTTGCCCGAACCGATGCGTAACTGTCTGAGCACCGCACAAATCAACGGCCACCAAGTGCTGATTTCGCGCACCGGCTACACCGGAGAGCCGATTTGTTTTGAACTTTTTATCGCGCGTGCCGATGTGGCGGCGATCTGGCAGGCGCTGCTGGACAAAGGCGCTCAGCCCATCGGCCTGGGCGCCCGCGATACCCTGCGGCTGGAGGCCATACTGCCGCTTTACGGCCATGAGCTGGGGCTGGATCCAGAGGGCCAGGAAATTCCTGCCTTTGCCAGCATGCTGGCCCGTTTTAGCGTCAGTCTTTCGACGCTGAAAGGCGACTTTATCGGCCGCGGCGCATTGACCCTGCAATATGAGGCTTTCAAGCGTATTGTTGATCGGGATTATTCGTTGATGACCGATCTGCCGCGCATCATACAACCCATTGCGCTGATCGACAAAGGCGTCGCCCGGGCCGATGCCAAAGTGTTTCGCGACAGCCGGCATGTGGGCTATGTAACCAGCGGGACCATGGTGCCGCTCTGGCAAAGTGAAGGCGTCGGGCTATCCACCCGTCAAAGTGAGGAAAAAGGCCGGCGTGCCATCGGCCTGGCGCTGCTGGACAGCGATCTGGTCGAAGGCGATCACGTCGATATTGATATCCGGGGCAAACGTATCCGTGCGGTCATCGTTCCCTATCACTTGCGGGTGGAAGCACCGCCGCATTGCTGGCCGATTTATTATGACCAGCTGCGCACTGATCGCCAAGAGGTCTGTGCGGCCGAGGAAATGGCGAACAATGCCAAAACACTGATTACCAAAGCCATCGACAATCACACCTGGCGCCAGCAGCAATGTGTTAATTTGATTCCGTCCGAGCAGACCGCTTCTTCTCTGGCGCGTCTGCTTTCCATCACGGACCCGGCCGGCCGTTATGCCGAGCACAAACAAGTCAAGGCCTTCAAGGAAGCCGACGTGTTTTATTATCAGGGCACCGATTTTATTGCCGAGGTTGAAAATATTTTGGCCTGTGAGTTTCAGCGCTTTTTAGGGTGCAGTGAAGTGGAAACCCGGGTTATATCCGGGCAGATGGCCAATATGGCCGTATTCAGTGCCCTCGTGGATTTTGTGAACCGCGCCGACCGCAAGTGTGAGCAACGCCGTATCCGCAAGGTAATGAACAATCATATTATCAAAGGCGGGCATCTGAGCGCACAGCCCATGGGAGCGCTGCGGGATTTTGTAATGCGGGATCCCAAATGGGAAAAGCCGGCGGTGGTCAACTTTCCGGTCCTGGAAGACAACCCATACAAGATCGATGTGGAAGCCGCCCGGGAATTGATTAGCGAACACCGCCCGGAGCTGATGATCCTGGGTAAAAGCATGATCATTCACAAAGAGCCGGTAAAGGAGATGCGTGCCATCATCGATGCACTCGGGCTGGATTGTATGCTGATGTATGACATGGCGCATGTGCTGGGGTTGGTGGGCCCTTATTTCCAGCAACCCTTTGAGGAAGGCGCCGATATTGTCACCGGCTCGACCCACAAAACATTTTACGGCACTCAGCGCGGCATTGCAGCCGTCAATTATACCGAAGAGGATGTGCACTACGAGTTCTGGGAAGCCATTCAGCGGCGGGCGTTTCCCGGCAGCACCAGCAACCACCACCTGGGCACCTTGCTGGGCCTGCTGCTGGCCGCCTTTGAGATGAACGCCTTTAAAGAAGAATATCAGAAAAATGTCATCGCCAACGCCAAGGCATTTGCCACGGCCTTAAAAGAATGCGGGCTTGATATTGCCGGTGATCCTGCGATTTCCTACACCGAAACGCACCAGGTGATTATTAACGTCGGCTATACTCGCGCACCTGAAATCGCCCGCCGGCTGGAAGAAAACCATATCATTTGCAATTACCAGGCAGCTCCGGATGAGGAAAGCTTTTCGGCCGCCGGATCCCTGCGCACCGGGGTGCAGGAAATGACGCGCTTTGGCATGGCAGCCGCGGATTTTGCCGAGCTGGCCCGGTTGATGGCGGACGCTATCCTGCACAACAAAAATATTCAAAAAGAGGTGCTGGATTTCCGAAAACGATTCACAGAGTTGCAGTACTGCTTTAAAGGCGAGGAGTTTGATCAACTGGAGCAAAAACTACATCAAATGATCTAAGGGAGATCTTCGGATTTATCTGCAGAATTGAGTCGGTCATGTCATTTTCTTACAGGCACTACGAATAACAGGTTGCCGGTGGCCTGATATTTGGGATTAAAGCCACGCAATATTCAAATCCAAGAGCTCGGATGCCGATCATCCCAAATATCAGGCCACTTTGTCCTTTGGCTACAAAAATCGGCACGAACCGCAAACTGGCCGTGCAGCTGTGGTCGAGCGCCGTCTATGAAGCCCGTATCCTGGCTTGCATGATCGAAGACCCGCAGCAACTGCCAGAAGCTCAGCAGGAACGCTGGGTAAAAGATATCAATTCCTGGGACCTGTGTGATCAGTGCTGCAATCGATTGTTCAGCAAAACGGCTTTTGCGTGGCAAAAAGCCATAGCCTGGTCGCAACGGCCGGAAGAATTTGTTAAACGGGCCGGATTTGTGCTCATGGCGGTTTTGGCCGTGCACGATAAAGAGGCAGCCGATCGACAGTTTGAGCTTTTTTTAAAGCAAATAAAAAAAGGGGCCAGCGATGACCGCAATTTTGTCAAAAAAGCCGTCAACTGGGCTCTGCGTCAGATTGGCAAACGTAATCTGGTGCTGAACCGTCAAGCGATTGCAATGGCCAAGGAAATCCAGCGTCTGGAATCCAGCGCAGCCCGCTGGGTGGCCCATGACGCGCTGCGGGAGCTGCGCAGTAAAAAAATTCAGCACAGGCTATCTCAGAAAGCTGCACGTTGATGGATTGGGTTTTAAAAAACCCGCTATTCCACCAGTACACACTCCACCATGCCCAGGGCGGCGGATATCACGTTGGCGGCATCATCCAGGTTCAGCGTGGCCGTGTTGATCACTAAATCATAATTCGTGGGATCGGCAATATCGGCATTAAAATATTTTCGAATAAACCCCCGCCGATCCGATTCGGTTTGCAACACCCGCCGCTTGGCCTCATTTGGTAAAAGGTCGAATTCACGGGAGACATTTTCAATGCGCCATGCTTGCGGCGCCACGATGCGCACCGCAAATCTTTTTTCAGGCGGCAAAACAAAGTTGGCGCCTCGGCCTACTATTACCGCCCGGCCGTGATTTCCGATAGTGCCAATAACTTTCATAAGATGCTGCATGTAGCGGTCCGGCCATAGATGGCGTTCATGAACCAGAGAAGAAATCCAGTGCTCCAGCGTATTCAAGCCACGCTCGTCAAGGGTTTCAAGCACCGTTTCGCTGACGTCTGCACTTTTGGCAATTTTATGGATGACTTCCTGATGGAAAATATCGATGCCGAGTTTTTCGGCCAGGCGGCCTGCTATGATACGCCCCCCGCTACCGGGTTCCCTGGACAGCGTCACAATGGATACACCCTCCTTTTGCGGCTCCTCTTTTTTGCGGGTCAGTTGCCAGCGATGCACTTGCTCTTCAATGATTTGAGGTATTGATTTCATGAGACCTCCTTGAATTTAAGCTGAAAACACGGTTTATTTAAATGGGGATATCGGGTAATGGGCCCCAAAGATCCCGGCACCGCTAACTGAAGCAACTCGGGCTACTCAAAACCTAAGACCATCACAAATCCCTGTCAATTTTTTGTTGACTTCTTGCGATGGCATCGCGATTATCGCTGCATTCAATTTAATCCACCATCAATGACTAAGGATGGGACTATGACGGTTGATCTCAAACACAAGACAGCACTGGTGACCGGAGCCGGCAAAAAATCGGGGATCGGATACGGCATCGCCCGCAAACTGTCTGCTGGCGGGACCCATGTCATCTTAGCCGATCTGATCGGCAAAGAGACACCCCAGGGCACGCCTGCGAGCGCCAGTATGGATCAAATTGCTGCACTGGCCGCGGATCTGGCCAAAACATTTAAGATCAAAGCGCTTGCGCTCGAGCTGGATGTAACCGCCGATGACTCCGTTGCGCAACTGGCGGATAAGGTGCAACAGCAATTTGGGCGGATCCATATCCTTTGCAACAACGCCGGTGCTGTTTTCGGCGTGCCCAATGCAATCCATAACTATGACGAGGCTGCGTGGCTCAAAACCATGGACGTCAACCTGCATG
>JASFJF010000178.1:0-7817 GCA_050122255.1 Desulfobacterales bacterium | reverse complement strand
GGCTCATAACCGGGAATTTTTGTTGGAATTGTACCGAAACATGGGCATGCCTGCGGAAAGCATTGCGGACTTTACGCGGATCCTCGATGAAATGCAAAACATAATCATTCGGATTTTTCCGGCCTTGGCGATCACATCAACGATTTTTATTATATGGATTAATCTATTGCTGGGTAGAAAACTGCTGAGAAGCAGGCAGATGCGGTGCCCGGATTATGGCAGGCTGAACATTTGGCAAGCACCCGACTTTCTGGTTTGGGGCGTAATTGGCTGTGGATTATTGATTTTGATCCCTGATGACATGGCCAAAACAATTGGCCTCAACGGCTTGATCGCTTTGATGATGATTTATTTTTTCCAGGGCATTGCGATCGTGTCATTCTTTTTTGAGAAAAAGCAGGTTCCGCGCTTTGCCAAAATTGTGTTGTACGCGTTGCTCGTTTTGCAGGAGGTATTGCTGGTCGTCATTGCCATCGGTTTTATCGATGTGTGGGCCAACTTCCGAAGATTGGAAAAATTAAAATCGTGACGGGACTAAACCACCCGTTACCGATAGTGGACATTATCGCTTTAAGCAGATTTACCTGCGCTGGCGCATGACATGGAGGTTAAGACATGAAGGTCATATTAAAAGAAACGATTGATTCCTTGGGTATCATTGGCAGTGAGGTTAGCGTGGCAGACGGTTATGCCCGCAACTATCTTTTGCCCCAGAACAAAGCGGTGCCGGCAACACCGCAAAATCGCAGGATCCTGGAGCGTGACCGCACCAAATTCGAACTTCAAATCGCCAAGGAACGTAAAGTGGCAGAGGAAATGGCTCAACGATTGGAAAGCGTGGCGGTCACGATTGCAGCCAAGGTTAGCGAGGAAGACCGGCTTTACGGATCTATTTCCGTGCGCGATATCATTGAGGCGCTGGCCAAACAGGACCTAGTAGTCGAAAAGCGGATGGTCCTCATGAAGGAACCCATCAAGACGATCGGGTCGTATAAGGTCCCCATCCGGGTGTATAAGGAGGTTGAGCCTGAAATAAGCGTCGAAATTGTTCCAGAATAATTTGACATTTACAATTAATGCAAGAGTGTGTATTGAAAAATCAGTAAGCGGGCCCCGGCGCCTATATACATCCTTTAATAAAGCTGTGCCCCCCGCAACCGCTACGACAGATTATTTTTGAATCTTGCAGGTTAGAACTTATGGCGGATCAACAATCGCAAAGCCAAAAGGATCCATCTCTTTACCACCTGCCCCCTCAAAGCATCGAGGCGGAAGAATCCCTGCTAAGCGCCATCCTGGTCGATAATAATACCCTCCTGGATGTTGTCGAAATTCTTTCAGCCGCCGATTTCTATCGAAGCGCCCATCAAAAAATATTTGCGGCCATCATGGATTTATTCGATCGGGGTGAACCCGTTGACTTGGTGACACTGGCCAATCATCTGAAAGAAAAGGGCCATCTGGACGTGGTCGGGGGCGCCAGCTACCTGGCGCGTATCGTCGATGCGGTACCTGTAGCCGTCAATGCCCAGCATTACGCAAAAATCGTGGCCGACAAAGCCTCTCTCAGGCGCCTGATCGAGAAAGCCAACGCCATCACCAAGCGTTGCTATGAGGATCGCGGTGAAGTCGACGATATTATTGATTTTGCCGAGACGTCGGTATTTGAAATTTCGGAAAGAAAAACCCGTCAAGGATTTTACCCGCTCAGTCGGCTGATCATTGGCAATATCGAAACCCTGGAGGAAAAACAGGGGAACAAAAGCCTGGTGACGGGTGTACCGATGGGCTTTGGACAACTGGATAATCTGACATCAGGGTTGCAAAATTCTGATCTCATCATTTTAGCAGCCCGCCCAAGTATGGGCAAAACGGCCTTGGCCCTGAATATCGCCAGGAATGCAGCTGTTGATGCAAACATCCCGGTCGCCTTCTTTTCTCTGGAAATGTCCAAAGAGCAATTGTCATTACGAATGTTGTGCTCTGAGGCCCGTCTGGATTCCGCCCGCATGCGGGGCGGATTTTTTAGCATGGAAGACTGGCGTCGTCTGACCGACGCAGCCGGCATTTTATCCGAAAGCCCTATCTACATTGATGATTCCCCCAGCCTGACGGCTATGGATATCCGGGCAAAAGCGCGCCGGCTCAAGCTGGACAAAAATATCGGGCTCATCATTATTGACTATCTACAGCTCATGCAGGCCCGTGGCGGGATGGAACGCAGGGACCTTGAAATATCAGAAATGTCACGATCGCTTAAAGCGTTGGCCAAAGAGCTGGAGATTCCAGTCCTGGCGCTATCTCAGCTGAATCGGATGCTGGAACAGCGTACCGACAAACGCCCGAAGCTATCTGATCTGCGCGAATCGGGTGCGCTTGAACAAGATGCCGATGTGGTAGCCTTTATATACAGAGATGAAGTGTACAACCAGGACGAAAACAATCCCCTCAAAGGCATGGCTGAAATTATTTTGGCCAAGCAACGCAACGGCCCCACCGGAAAAGTCCTGTTGACTTTCTTAGATGCGTATACCCGTTTTGAAATCATGGCACCTGAGGATATGATCGACCCTATGTAGGTTTCAGGTGTCAGGCCGCCGGTTCAGAGGCCGGGGTCTAACGAACAGATGTTGCGTGCGAATCAACCCGCTTGCAGGCGCCGGCTGCTGGTTTCCTCCTGTCGACAGTTCAATTCACGATCCATAATTCTATGCATTTCATCTTAATTTTTACCGCTATTTTAATTGTTAAGCTTGCAATAGGTGATATCATCGACAATGTGCGACCGGGTAACTACAAGTATCGGTTTTGAAAATAGGAACAGCCCATCCCGTTAGACTTGCAACAGGTGTTGAACTGGCTTATGATCAGGCTCGGACTTTGCGATGAAAAAACTTTATGGAAATATCGTCGGCCTTAAAGCCAATCAGATTCGACGACTTGAAAACTTTTACCGCCGCCGCATTCAACCCCAATTTTTAATTAGTGCTGAGCTGACACGTGACCTGAGCCTTTTATCCCATGAAATTCGGCGCCAGATCGGCCTGCTGATCAACCGCCAGGGTAAGGTCGCATATGTAATAGTCGGTGATCATAAAAAAATCGTTATTCCGCCGATCAGCGAATACCGTGCGGCTCCCGGGCGATTGAATGGGTTGCGTTGTATCCACACCCACTTGACCCGCGAAGCGCTTAGCGATGACGATCTGACCGACCTGGCACTGTTAAGACTTGACATGATGGCGGCTGTTGCCAATGGCCGAACGGAATTACGACCGCACATTCATGTCGCCCATATTCTACCCAAAAACGCGGAAAATGCTGCTTATCGCATCCTGGACCCGCTATCACCTTGGCAACTCAATATAGACTGTTTGGCCATGATCCAGGCCCTGGAAAATGAGCTTGCACGCCGGAGCAAGGGCTACAGCGCCGATTCGGGCGGGGAACGCGCTTTGCTGGCCAGCGTCTCCTCAACATCAAAGCGCAAAGCGCTAGAATCTCTGGCGGAGTTGAAAGCCCTGGCCACATCCAATCGCATTGAGATTGTCGGCACGCTTGTTCAGCAGCGCAAATCCAAAAACGCGCAACAGTTGATCGGCCCGGGTAAATTGCAGGAACTTGCGATTCTGGCATTGCAGGAGGCAGCCACCGTCATCATCTTTGATCGGGAATTGAGCCCGTCACACATCCGCGCCATTACGGATCGAATCGAATTAAAAGTCATCGATCGCACGCAACTGATTTTAGATATTTTCTCACAGCGCGCCAAGACGCGTGAAGGCAAGTTGCAGGTTGAGCTGGCACAATTAAAATATTTACTGCCCCGCTTGATTCTTAAAAATACCGCTATGTCCCGCTTAACGGGTGGCATCGGCGGACGCGGGCCGGGTGAAACGAAACTGGAAATTAATCGAAGACGCGCCCGCGACCGAATCGCACGTCTCGAACAGGAGTTGTTGGCCGTCAGAAAACACCGCAAACAACAGCGGGCACAACGCCAAAAAAAGGGCTTGCCCATAATCTCCATTATCGGCTACACCAATGCGGGCAAGTCCACTTTGCTCAATACCCTGACCAAAAGCAATGTCTTAGCGGAAAGCCGGTTGTTTGCCACCCTGGACCCTTCGAGCCGGCGGCTCAAATTTCCCTGGGATAGTGAAGTCATCATCACCGATACGGTAGGCTTTATTAAGGATCTGCCAGAAGACCTATTGGTTGCTTTTCGTGCAACGCTGGAAGAGCTTGAAAGTGCCAATTTCCTGCTGCACGTCATCGATATCAGCAACCCGCGGTATTTGTCGCAGATCGATTCGGTCGAACGGATTCTTGGTGATCTTAAGCTGCAACATATCCCGATGATGCGAGTGTTAAACAAAATGGACCGGGTCGATCCCGGTATAATTCCAGGTTTGACGCGCAAACTTGACGGGATGGCGATTTCAGCCCGGCAAAAATCGACACTTTTGCCGCTCATCAACCGATTGGAAGCGGTCCTGTTTAAATAATCATCAACAAAGGCGAATGCTCATGAACCTTGAACGTGCAAAAAGAGTGGGTATCGAAGCAGCCTACAGCGGTGCAAAAATTTTGCGGGATCAATTCGGTCATATAAGCTGCATCGGCCAAAAGGGTGCTTTTGACCTGGTAACCGAAGCAGACACGGCATCCGAGAAAAAGATTATAGAAATAATCCGCAAAGCATTTCCCGATCACGCTATCCTGGCAGAAGAAAGCGGTGTCAACCACGGGAATGCGAAATACCAATGGATCATCGATCCTTTAGACGGCACCACCAACTATGCCCATCAATTGCCGATTTTTTCGATTGCAATTGCATTTGCCGTTCAGGGTGATCCTGTCCTGGGATTGGTTCTCAACCCCATGGATGGTGAGCTTTTCTCCGCCACAGCGGGAAAAGGCGCCACACTAAACGGCAATCCCATTCGGGTCACATCAACTGCCACGGTTCATCAGAGTCTGCTGGTTACCGGATTCCCTTATGATTTCAACACAATTATTGAACCGGTAATGCAACGATTCAGTGTTTGCCAGAATGCATCGCAAGGTGTGCGCCGACTGGGTTCGGCTGCCCTTGATATATGCTATGTGGCCTGCGGTCGGTTTGATGCGTTTTGGGAACAGAACCTAAGACCCTGGGATAAGGCGGCAGCAGCTGTTATCGCCACCGAGGCCGGCGCGGTGATTACCGATTTTGCGAACCGGCCTTTTGCACTGCACCAAAAAGAAGTCTTGGTTTCCAACGGTCTTATCCACCAAGAAATGCTTTCCCTACTCGAGCTGTCGGACTAGCGTATCCACTTCGTGTTGATTTGTTTTGCCTGAACCGGTCATGTCAATTCCTGATAGGCGATATGAATTTCATGTCGCCGATGGCCCGATATTTGGGATGAATCCCACGTTGCCGCATAGCTTAATGACCATATTGCCGGTCATCCCAAATATCAGGCCATATCATCGCTTTTAGTAAACCATCAACATATCGCCTATCAGAAAATAACATGCCCAGTTCGCGTTGTTTCGCCTCCAGCTTTTGAAAGATGGTCGACTATGGGTAATGAAGAACATCTAAAACGGGACGGTTGAGATAATAACTAAATCCTATCGTAAAAGTGTGGATAAGGGTTCATGGCAAGGCGCAGATCGGCGAAAAAGCGGAGCATACACGTTAGTATGTGAGCATTTTGAGGCGATCCGCAACGCTGCCATGGGCACTTAGACGCGCTTTTACGATGGGATTTTAGAATTTGCCGGACTCGAGTTTGCGATTAAAAAACTCGACCTGTTTTTGAATCACACTGTTTTCTTTCAATCCCTTTTCAATACAGCGGATGGAATGGAGGGCCGTCGCATGGTACCGGTTAAAAGCTTTTCCGATAGTTTGCAGCGGTGCATCGGTGTAACAGCGAGATAGATATATGGCCATCTGGCGCGGTCTGACAAGATGTTGTTTGCGTGAACGCGAAACGATGTCTTTAGGTGAACAATTATAATACTTACACACCATTTTTTTGATGGCATCAATGGTAATTTTTTTACGCTGGCGGACCATGTTTTTGACGATGCTTTTTGTCAGGCTCATATCAATCGGAGCGCCCATAAGGGATGATTTCGCGGCGATACCATTTAAGCCGCTTTCAAGCTGCCGGATGTCTTCGGTCAGTTCGCCGGCCAGGTATTCGATAATCGTGTCGGGAATCTGATAGCCCTTGCTGAGCGCCTTTTTTCTTAAAATGCGGACCCGCGTCCTGAAATTGGGCGGCTCAATTTTGGATATCAGGCTACCGGATAATCGCGATCTTAATTTATCATTTAATTTGGGGATGTCTCCGGGCAGATAGCAACTGGAGAAAATAATACGCTTACCGGCCTCAAACAGCGAATCTAAAGTTAACGCCAGCTCCAGCTGGGTCCTTTGTTTGCCGCTAAGGTAATGAATATCTTCCAGGAGAAGAACATCGCATTTATTTCGATATTTCCCCTTGAATTTATTGATGGAATCCTGACGAAAAGCCTGAACCATTTCATTACTGAAGTCCTCAGCCGTTATGTAATAAACGCGTTCATCAGGATCTTCGGTTAAGACATGATGCCCAATCGCTTGGGAAAGATGGCTTTTTCCCATGCCGGTATTCGATAGTAACAATAGAGCATTTTGCTGATACTCTTTGCGGGACGCCAGTGAAAGCGCCGCAGAATAGGCAAAATCATTATTAGTGCCGACAACGAATTCATCAAAGGTGAAATCTCTTCTTAAAAATCGGCCGCTGTGAGGACGAATAGAAGCGTTTGGAAGTGGTAATTGATGATTCGACCCGTTTCTGATTTGGGGAAGTTCATTCTTTTTAGCCCCTACTTCAAAGGAAAGATGACATTGAGTACCGATTGCGTTGTTCAATTCCGACTTAAGCAGATTTCCGTAAAGATCGTTGACTCGCTTTTTAAAAAAGAAATTCGGACACGTCACGATCCAAGCATTTGAATCGTTGTTTCTTATTTCCAGCGGCTCGATCCACATTTGAAAACTGTGGTTCGGAATCCTGTCTTTAATGACAGATTTAACTTTTTCCCAGACGGCTTCCATCGGCTCTTGCTCAATCCTGTTCAATACAAACTGAGTAATGACGCTATTTAAGGAGATTTTTTTTAAAAAATGATATCGAAGCTAAACGGTTTGGAAGGTTTAATTTTGATTTTACAAAATCAAAAAACAGCAGCTTACTTATGGCATGAGACAGATTCAGTCAAACCGGATAAAAGCTGTTTTAGAGCGCACTGCCAGACGGTTTTGAACAATTTATATCTACTTGTTATCATTTGACTAAATGTAGCGATAGCGACAAGCCTTTTTAATTACGACCTTTTGCAAATGAAGGGTATATTTAAGAATTTTAAGCATATCCATATTCCGCATAAAGTTTTCAACAAAAAAGTATTCTCATGAAATCTTTAAATTTCGTTTATTATCTCTGATTTTTAAAAAATTATTGGTGCCATTTTTTAAAATAGGCTTCGATGATGGAATACCACGGCTTTACATCCTTTCAAGAAATTTATTTGTTTTTTTTTTTTGTGGCGGCTAAACTCAAAACAAACTACCACCCGATAAAATGGCCATGATTGCAGACAAAATAATCATTCGCGGCGCCCGACAGCACAACTTAAAAAATATAAATGTCGATATACCGCGCGAAAAACTGGTGGTCATCACGGGCCTATCCGGCTCGGGAAAATCCACACTTGCATTCGATACCCTGTATGCCGAAGGACAACGGCGCTATGTAGAGTCATTGTCT
>JASFJF010000177.1:0-7838 GCA_050122255.1 Desulfobacterales bacterium | reverse complement strand
GTTTGCTGGAAGAATAACAGCGGGTTTACATTCAAAGTCTCATTGAAAGTGTAAGTGATCGTCCCATGAAGGTGCATGAATTGTTGCCATACAAATCCCGCGCGGTTCACACGTTGAGCGCTGATCAAAGCGTTGACGATGCCATCAATTTGATGACTGCCAATAAAATCAGTGCCTTGATCGTTACCGAGGCCGGCTGCCCGGTGGGCATTTTTGCCGAAAGGGATGTCTTCCGGGTCCATATTCGAGATAAAGACGCTGCCTTTAGCGATATCCTGCTGAAAGATGCGATGACCCCCAAATTGTTGACGGCCAAAACGGAAGATGAGGTTGGCGCTGTCATGACTATCATGATTCAGGCGGATATCAAACACATGCCGGTCATCAAAGAAAAGGAGATCGTTGGATTGCTGACCCTGGCCGATCTGATCGAACACCAGATTAATATGCTTACAGAGGAGCTTCAGCACCTGAGAGACTACATTGAGGATCTGCACCGCGCCGGGCAGGACTAGAAGTAATTTCAAAACCTCATCCAGCGTCCGATAGCTGTGTTGCAGACCTCTTTAAAATGCTCACATACTCATCGTATGCTGCGCTTTTTCATCGGCCTGCGCCTTGCTCTCGAACGCGATCTGAAGTTTTTAAATCACTTCGAATCAATAACTGAATGGATGTCGGCAAAAGGTTACTTGAATAACCTTTACCTGATGAATGAGAGGCCCCCATGATAAAAATCACCATCGATGACCGTGAATATGAAGCCCAAGAGGACGTAAGTGTCCTGGAGGTGGCCCGCATCCACCAGATCCCGATACCGACCCTGTGCTTCCATCCATCCCTCAAACCTTCGGGCTCCTGTCGTTTGTGCGCTGTTGAGGTGCCAGGCAGAGCAACAGGCCGGCAGGTCACCATGCTGTCATGCGTCTTAAAGGCAAAAAATGGAATGATTGTCAAAACCCAGAGCGAAGCGGTTCAACGCGCCCGGACACGGGCCTTTCGAAATCTGTTGAATATGGCGCCCCAGGCCAAACAAATCGTCGATCTAGCCCAAGCCTACAATATCGATCCGGGTCCGCCACCGGATGGTTGCGTGCGCTGCCGTCTGTGTATCCGGGTATGTAAAGAAATCGTGGGACCCACTGCCCTCAAAATGGAAAAGCAGGATGGGCGCAATTTTGTGGTGCCGGTCGAGGGCCGCTGCATCGGCTGCGTGACCTGCGCCAATATTTGCCCCACAGATGTGATCAGCGTGGTGGATGCCGATAATGTCAGAACGATATCGATCCGGGATGAAGTTATCGGCAAACATCCGCTCGAACGCTGTGAAGGCTGCGGCAAACTATTCGCGACCCCCAAGTTTTTGGCACATATCCACAAACGCACTGCCAGCCACATCGAAACCAAATCTCACCATACATATTGTCCCACCTGCACCAAATTGTTTTCGGATCGAATCGAGACCTTTAAGAAAAGACCCGGCAAATAATTACAGGGGGAGGGCTCTTACAATTCGAGTTGGCCTTCAGGACGGGTGCTCTTTTCATTTGTTGCCGAATGGTTACCTTATCGTATCGGTAACAACTGCGAAAGCGCTGCAAAGCACGTGATTTGCCTATCACTGAAATTCCGTTAGCGAGGATAACTGTGAAGGTGGAGACATTTGAACAAAATTTAGCGGTCAAACCTGGTGAGAGCGGGATGCCGACTGTAGCGCATCCGTCCTTTGGAGAAGCTTTTAAGTTCTGGGTCAAGCTTGGCTTTATAAGCTTCGGGGGGCCGGCTGGGCAGATTTCGATCATGCACCACGAGCTGGTGGATCAAAAAAAATGGGTCAGCAACGAACGATTTTTAAATGCGCTCAATTATTGCATGCTGCTGCCAGGGCCCGAGGCCCAGCAGCTGGCCACTTACATCGGCTGGCTGTTGCACCGGCTTCCCGGCGGAATTGTAGCCGGAGCTTTTTTTGTCATTCCGTCTATTTTTATCCTGTTTGCCTTAAGCTACGTCTATGCCGCCTATGGCACCATTCCCTGGGTGGCCTCTGTGTTCAACGGCCTGAAGGCAGCCATCATGGCCATCGTCGTAGCGGCGGTGATCAAGATCGGTAAAAAGGCTCTTAAAAACGGGATAATGGTCTCGATTGCGGCCCTGTCGTTTATTGCCATTTTCATTCTCAAAGTCCCCTTTCCGTTGATCGTTCTGGGCGCCGGCCTCATCGGGCTGGTCGGGCGCTATGCCTTACCGGCAAAGTTTAATGTCATCAGGGGCAAAGATGCCAGCGATTTCGATGCGGGTTACGTGCAGATTTGCGAGGATCCAGAGGTCTGTCACATTAATCCGTCTATCAGGCGGAACATTGCGCTGGTCGTTGTATTCATGCTGCTGTGGCTGATACCGGTGATCGCACTTTATGCCCTGTTGCCCCAGCGGGTTTTTTATACCGAGGCTCTGTTTTTCACCAAGGCCGCTTTTTTGACCTTCGGAGGCGCCTATGCCGTTTTAGCCTACATCGCCCAGGCCGGCGTCGAGCAGTATGCCTGGTTGACGGGCCCCCAGATGATCGACGGTTTAGGCCTGGCCGAGACCACCCCCGGCCCGCTTATCATGGTGGTACAATTTGTCGGTTTTATGGCCGGTTGGAATTACGCCGCAGGCTGGAGCCCGGTTGCCGGCGGGCTGGTGGGCTCGCTGGTGGCCACTTATTTTACGTTTCTGCCGTGTTTTCTGTTTGTTTTTTTAGGAGGGCCTTATATCGAAAAATTCCGCGACAATGCCACCCTGTCGGCCGCCCTATCCAGCATCACCGCTGCGGTGGTGGGTGTTGTTTTGAATCTGGCGGTCTGGTTCGGGCTGCAGGTGCTCAGGCCTGCCGAAGGCGGTTTCAACGGGTTTGCCGCTGTGATCGGCTTAGCCGCCTTTATTGCCATTCAATGGTTTAAAGTCGGTATCATGACAGTTATTTTTGCTGCCGGAGCGATCGGATTCATCTGGCATCAATTAATTTTATAAACTAGTGAAGTGGTTTTAAAATCTTAGATCATGTTCGAGAACAAGGCGTCCCACGGATTGAAAGCGGAGCGTTCACGTCAGTACGTGAATATTTCAATCTGTGGGACAACGCAGTTATCGGACATTAGATGAGGTTTTAAAACCACTTCTAAGCTTTTTCGATTCTGGCAGTTATGGCGCCACCCATCTCGCCAAGGGCTTCCCAGTCTCCCTGGACATTGCCGATGGTTAAAATCGGGACCGCTGCCTCGGGTGCGTCACCGCTGCTGGCCGGGGTAGGCCCGAAAAACAGGCAAAACCAATGGTTGGAGGCATGCCAGCCCAAATCGCCGACATTCATGACCGCGCCCTTTTTCCCGGGATAATCTCCGATGTCCACTGACGGCGGCCCGTAATACTCATCGCCCCAGCGACTGCCGCTCCAGTCAAACGGCAAGGCAGCCGCAGCCGCTTTGCCGGCGGGGGTATCGTTAAATTCGCCTTTGAGCTCCAGGTCTCCGATCTTTACGACAATGGGTGTGGGCATCTGCTGTGTTCTCCTTTCTATCATAAAATTAAGACCTTACAATATCCAGCACGCAAAGTAAAGATGGACTCTGTCAGGGAAAATCTTCTTGCATCGAAGATTTCATAATGTCATATTGGCGTCATTTAAGCATCTGGTCAAAGGAGGACGTGATGCATTTCAGATCGATGAACTTCAGCGCGCATAAAGTATTGTTTGGGGTGTTGCTGATAATGGTGGTAGTTGCCGCTCATTCAATGGCACAGGCCAATCCGGCAGCTGTTACCCAGATGACCAAAACCGCCTCTGCCGGCAACAATCCGGAAACCCGGGTCCCACCGGATTTGTCTCCCGAAGAAGTCGATGCGCAGCTGGCTACCATGGATGATGTTCAGGTCAGGCAAACGTTGGCGCAAAAGCTAAAGCAGGAAGCTGCCGCGAAAACACTGCCCACCGCACGAAGCACACCGATGGACCTGTTTTATCGTTTTGCGGACGCTGCTGCTGCTGTCCTAAAAAAAATCGGTTCGGTGTTCACCGGGGCACATGAACGCTCCGACCAATGGGATGCAGCCGTTAAAAAGCTTACCGGCGACAGGGGGGCTTCCTATTTGGTGGGTATTCTGTTCGCAACCGCTTTGATCATTGCCGCCGGCCTGCTTCTCAAATGGCTGTTCGTGCGGGCAACCCAGGATGTTCGCAAACAACTCCTGCAGACCATGCACCTGGGCAGATTGGAATTTTTCGGCCGCGTGCTATCGCGCATGCTGCTCAATGCGGCCGGTGTGGCCATATACATTTTGACCACCTTTGTTTTATTTGTATTGTTCTACCAGAAAGGCGAGCCGGGTTATTTAATCGCCTCTGTTTATATTGTTGTCAGCTACTACATTATGGTTTTCGCCTTTGCGGCTACAACCATCTTTGCACCGGCTGCCGGCGGGCTGCGTTTATTCCCGTTGCAGGAAAGGGATGCCGCTTTTTTGCATCGCTGGATTGTGGGCATCACCATCGTTGCCGGGACGGTCACTGGAACGGGTATAATCCTGTTACAAGCCGGGATCACCAGACAGCTGTATCTGCTGATATACAGCTGCGCCGGATCAACGGTCATTTTGGCCCTGATGGTTATGATCTGGCAAAGCCGGCAGCGGGTGGTCGAAGGGTTGTTGGGCGACAGGGACGAAAATGATGAAAAGGTCACATTGGGGCAGCGACTGGCGCGCAATTGGCATTATCTGGCTATCCTTTACGTCCTGGTTATGGGAATTTACTGGATATATGAAGTCTACCTCGAGCGCGACGCTGACATTGTCGGACTGATTGCCAGTATTTTTATGATACCCGTATTCATCGGTCTGGATCAATGGGGCCAGCGCCTGCTGAAAATCGCCTCCGGCGAGCTGCCGGAGGTCGTGGATTTAAGCGAAGACGCCCTGGATAAACCTTCCGATGAGCCGCCTCCGGCTATCAGCAAAATGGACATCCAGCATTACATTCCGCTGATCAGCCGCTGCCTGCGCATTTTTCTGGTGCTATTTTTGTTCTTTGTGATGCTACGCTTATGGGGTATCGACCTGCCCTTTGGCCGCATCTTCACCCGCACGGGCCTCAGTATTCTGATCACCGTCGTGCTGGGGCTGATCACCTGGCAGGTCATCAAAGCCCGCATCGACCAAAAGCTGAAAGAAGAAATGCCGGAAACCGATGAAGATATGGAAGAAGGCGGCGCCGGCGGCTCCCGCATCGGGACATTACTGATTTTGCTGCGCAAATTTGTCATCTCGGTATTGTTTGTGATTGTGACCATGATTGTGTTGTCTTCTCTGGGGGTCAACATCGGGCCGCTGATTGCCGGTGCCGGCGTGGTGGGGCTGGCCATTGGGTTCGGTGCCCAGAAACTGGTTCAAGATATCATCGCCGGGATTTTCTTTTTAATCGATGATTCATTTCGGGTCGGCGACTTTATCGAAACCAGCGGTACCAAAGGCATGGTGGAGCATATTTCCCTGCGCTCGTTAAGGTTGCGCAGTCCCCGGGGCCCGGTCCATACGATTCCATTCGGTGACATGGGTACGGTCACCAACAATAGCCGCGATTATATCATTACCAAGCTTGATTTCCGGGTTCGCTATGACACGGATGTGGATAAGGTCCGCAAGATTATCAAGCGCATTAACGCAGTCATTCAGGAACATCCGGAAATGGGCCCCAACCTGCTGGATAAAATCAAGTCCCAGGGCGTCAGGGAGTTGGATGATTCGGCCATGATCATGCGCGTGAAGTTTAAGACCATCCCCGGCGAGCAGTTTGTCATCCGGCGAGAAGTTTTTCGCATGATACAGGAAATGTTTGCGCAACACGGAATTGAATTTGCGCATCGCAATGTTACCGTTTACCTGCCGCCGGATGAAGAAAAGAAAGCTGATGCCAAAAAAATCGCCGAGACCGGCGCGGCTGCGGCTGCCGCCGCTGCGGCTCAGGAAGAGGAACAGGCTGCCGCCGCGAAACAACCTAAATAATGGGTCCCGGATTACGAGAAGGAGGACGACGACGAGTACGAGCACGACTGAGATAAATTACTGATCCTTGTAATCGTCCTCGTTCTCGTCCTCGTCCTCGATAACACTGTTTTCGCACAGATAATGCTAGCGTAGATCCTAATAGGAAACTCTGCCTTGAGCCTATATCAGCGCACCAGACGATAGATGCCTTTGCCGATCCAAAACAGCCCCAGACCGTCAAAGAAATAATCCAGCAGGCCGGGATTACCCAAAAAAATAGAGCCACCGAATAAAAAGCCGATACCGATCAAAACCACACCGGCAATGATATCTCCTATCCCGGAACCGCTCTTTTTTTCAGTTTGGGTCTCGGTCGCCGGCTCGTGCACACCCTGCACTTCGCCACCTACCATGTGAACGCCGGTGGACGGTTGAATCGGTGGCGGAGCTAAAGGCGCGGCGGCTTGCTGATCAATATCCTGGATAACCTCTTGAACATCACAAACAGCGCCGGCGCGCTGCAGCGCCGTTTGATATTTCATGGCCTGATCATAATCAATGCTGCGCTTTAAAACCACCTGGGGCGCTTCGAACAGTCGGTCAATTTTTTTTGCATCGGCTTTAAACAGGGTGGCCAGGTTTTTTTTGACGTCTTCAACTTTATGTCCCCCCGTGACCGCACCTCCAAAAACGACATTAAATTGTTTCATGATCGGGTTACCTTCCAGCAGCAGATCGAAAATATAGCAATGCCCGTTGCGAAAGCTGCTAGATTCGTTATCGACGCTTCGTAGGAATACTTTAGTAATTTTTCTTGGGGATATCGTGCGTTGGAAATTCAGGCTGTTGCCGCATTCTCAGCAGAGCAGAAGTGTTTGGCTACTTTTCAGCGGGAATGTTTAGTCCCAATTGTCCGATGCTCGGAACATCACACGGATGATTTTTATTGGCTCCCAGGTGTATAAACGGTGCCAGCAGTCCCAGAGGGCCGACCACCAGGGTGCTGAGAGCCCTGGCCCCTCGGGTTAATGCAGAGGCCTTGTCCAAGCCCACAGAGGGTTCCAGCAAACTGCCGCTGACCCGTAGATTGGTTAAAATTCTAAAATCGGGACGTGCGGGCCTGGGCACAAGCAAAAATTTAATCTTTTCGGTGCCCAGGTTAATTTCACCGTCACCTGTGAGGACACCGGCCCCGGTGTCAAAAACAAAGGCCTGGCTGGCGGCCACGCCTTCTTTGATATCAAACTGCACCGCGGCGCATTTGATCTGATCAACTGCTTTAGGCGGTTTCCAGATCTGGAAGACCTTTTGGGTTAAACCTGAAGAGAGCAGATCAAATTGTTTGGTCAGATACCCTTCACCCATTACCGCACCGATCGCACCGTCCAGATTCGCCATCAGGCTTCGAACCGAATCCCCCCTGCTTTTTCCGTGCGCCGCAATATCAATGACCGCTCGAACCTGATCGTTTTTACCGGTTTCTTTGAGAAGATCTCCCAGGTTAAAGCCTTGAACCAGAAAATGGGTCACCACCTGGGATGGCGTGCCGGCTTTAATCTGAAGGTTTCCCGAAATTTTGGTCTCCTTATAGGTCGCTTCAAGCGTATCGATGCTGAAATCATGATCCTGCAGTTTAAGCGTCATGTGACCGAATTCAAGACGCGCATCTTTGGAATGGATATTCCTGGCCTTTAACACAATATCGGCGTCCATTTTCTTGAGGAGATCCAGAGGCAGGGGCGCGTCCAAAAACAATCGGCGCTGTTGCTTATCTTTATCAGCAGGCTTTTTTTCGTCCTTTTCTAAACTTTTCATCA
>JASFJF010000176.1:0-7838 GCA_050122255.1 Desulfobacterales bacterium | reverse complement strand
AGTTTCCTCAGGCCGACGGATCCAGTACCCGCCAAAAGGGCGGAACCGGTCTGGGTCTCTCAATTTCCAAAAAAATAATCGATATGCATGGCGGCCGCATCTGGATGGAGTCAACATTGGGCAAGGGATCTATTTTTCGATTCACGGTGCCGATTCGAGTCGAAAAGCAAAGGAAACAAGCATGAGTCAGCTGATTTTAGTTGTTGAAGATCAGGAAGACAACCGGCGAATCATACGGGATCTTCTCACAAGCGCCGGCTATGAGATAATTGAAGCGCTAACCGGTCAAGAGGGTGTCACCGCGGCCGAAACCCATCGTCCCGCGTTAATCCTGATGGATATTCAACTGCCTGATTTTGACGGCTACGAAGCGACTCGCCGAATCAAAGCCAATCCGGCGCTGAGCGCTATTCCGATTATTGCCGTCACCTCTTATGCGCTCAGTGGGGACGATGTCAAGGCCCATGAGGCTGGCTGCGATGCGTATGTCTCTAAACCCTACAGTCCGCGGGCACTTTTGGCGAAAATTCGTGAATTCATATCTTAATTAATCATTTCAAGGAGTCATAATGCGAACGCCACCTCTGATCCTCGTCGTCGATGATAATCCCGCCAACGTCGAAATATTCGAGATGCGCCTCGCCGCCAACAATTACGACATCATTACCGCGTCAGATGGAGAGGCAGGGTTAGCCATGGCAAAAGAACGTCTGCCGGATTTGATTTTGCTGGACATCATGATGCCCAAAATGGATGGCTTTGAAGTTTGCCGGCATCTCAGGGCGAACTCTTCCTTACCGTTTATACCCATCATCATGGTGACGGCCAAAACGGATTCAAAAGATGTCGTCGCCGGTCTCGAAGCCGGTGCCGACGAGTATTTGACTAAACCCGTCAATCATGCTGCGCTGGTTGCCAGAGTGAAGTCGATGTTGCGAATCAAATTGCTGCATGACACCGTCATCGAACAGTCGGCTCAGCTGCAGGGTCAACTAAAGATGGCAACCAAGATTCAATCGTTATTCTGGCCGGAAATCCCAGATTTAGCAGGCGATAGCCACATCTGGGCCGCGGCTATTCCAGCTGCTTATGTCAGCGGAGACCTGTATGACGTCATTCCCCTGCCTGATGGCAGTTTACTGGCATATGTTGCCGATGTCTCCGATAAAGGTGTTCCGGCTGCTCTGGTTATGGCGGCATTATCGACTAAAATCCGTAGTGAAGCGCGAAATCAATACGAGATCGATGCACTTCTTCAAATTGTAAACAATAGCACGTACAATCTAGCTTCCAAAGAAGGTTTCTTTGCTACAATCGCTATGGCGCGGTATTGGCCTCATAACGGGAAAATGCAATTGGCAATAGGTGGGCATTTACAGCCCTTGTGTATCGCCAATACGGATATTCGAAATTTACCCCAGATAAAGGGAATATCACTGGGTGTGACTCAGGATGCCCATTACGAGAAAAAAGAAATTTCGCTCGCTCCCGGGGAGTCGATTCTCCTTTTTACGGATGGTGTTATCGAAGCCGAGAATAAAGACAACGAGCTGTTTGGCAATGAGCGCCTGGTTGGCTTTTTAAAAGATTCAAACGGCCCTCCCTGGGGCAAGGGATTATTGGAATTCATATGCAATTGGCGAGGAAATTCGAGTGCCAGTGACGATTTAACGATCCTGGAGATCTGGCGCCATAAAAACTAAACCGAATATATGACCTTTCGTGAAAAGCTCTCCCCATCCTGCAAAATTTTATCCGGAAAGCTCTATCTGTTGTTTGCCGACAATTGAATCAACCCTTTATAGTCTTTAGCATTTTCAAATCTTATAGCGGTTGCTATATGTTGCGGTTGCCATCGTTTTTTTGCAAGCACCATGACGGTTCGTAACAGCCTTAAGTTATTATAATTGTCATAACTGCTATATTCCGGAAGGTAATATGACAACCGCTCTAATTGATGCTAAAAATTAGCCAAATGAACATTTTTCTGTTAAGATTTAAATATATTAGCATTTCAATTGGACTGAACAGGTGCGAATAACTAAATATTCGAGATTATTTGTAATTCTATTCTTGCTGGCCTTATTTTTGCCAGCTTTGCTGCAGGCGGATACCCGCATCAAGGTCGGCGTCTATCAGAATATTCCGTTAATCGAATTGCATGACGATGGCAGCGCTCACGGTTTTTTTGTCGATATTCTTGAAAACATTGCTAAAAAAGAAAATTGGACCATTGAATATGTGCCCGGATCACGGATAGAGTGCCTTGAAAGGCTCAAAAGCGGCCAGATCGATTTGCTGGGTGCAGTACCCCAATCTGAGAGCGGGGCGAAAGCATATCATTATTCCTATGAAGGCATGATCAGCAACTGGGGTCAGTTGTATGTTGGCGAACAGTCGACCATTGAATCAATTGTCGATCTAAAGGATAAAAAAATCGCTGTCCTGCACGACGACATCTATTTCGATGGTCTTAAACAGCTGGCGGAACAGTTTGGTATTCAATGCCGCTTTATTGAGGCCTATGAATATACGGATGTCCTCAAGCTGGTGGAATTGGGTCGCTGCCAGGCCGGATTGGTCAATCATTTCTACGGTTTTCGTTTCGATAACCACTATAAGATAAAAAAAAGCCCCATTGTTTTAAGCCCGCAGAAATTGCATTTTGCCGCGCCTGTTAGAAAAAATGAATATCTATTAAACGCCTTAGACCATCACCTTCGAAAACTGAAAAGCAATAACCTTTCAATTTACTATCAATCCTTTCACAATTGGTTTGGCGCTGAAGATCAGATTAACTCCGCCCAATGGCTGAAACGGGCCGTCATCATTTCGATAGCTTTATTTGTGCTATTTTTGTTCACGGCCCTGTTTTCCAGGACCAAGATTATCTCGAAAACAAAAGCTCTGGTGGCCAAGGATGAACAGCTGGTCAAAGCGGTTGAATCTCGCAAGCACGCTGAAAGCGTAATTCGCATAGGGGAAAATAAATACCGCCGCCTTTTTCAATATTCCAATGATGCCATCTTTATCCATGATTTAGAAGGCCGGATTTTAGATGCCAATCAAATGGCTCTGGAGCAATTCGGGTACACCAAACAAGAACTGTTGCAACAAAAGATTTCCAATTTGCATCCACCCGAAGCTTTGCTGAAATCCAGAGAGGCTTTTGAGGCCATCAGCGCTCAAAAACAAATCGACTTTGAAATTGAGTACATCAAGAAAAACGGTGACATTTTTCTGGCCGCCGTATCATCGGGTTTGTTTCAAATCGGTGAAGACCAGATTATTCAGAGTATTGTGCGCGATGTCACTGAAAAACGAAAGGCCCAGGAGACCCTGCAAAAACACAATGCGTATATGACGGCGCTACATGATACCACCCTGGGCTTAATCAAGCGATTGAACATCGATGATTTACTCAAAACGATTGTCGATCGCGCCGGCAAACTGGTTGGGCCGGCGGATGGCTACATTTATATTCATGATCCCCAAACCGATGACCTCATACTCAAAGTCGGCACCGGCCGATTCGAGGAATTGCTGGGGTTTCATTTGAAGCCCGGTGAAGGATTATCCGGAAAGGTGTGGCAGTCCGGAAAACCATTAAAAGTTGATGATTATCATCAATGGCCCGGCCGGCACCATCACACCCGTTTCAATGAGATGGGCGTTTCTCTGGGAATTCCTTTAAAATCCAATCAGCACACCATAGGCGTTATTGGTCTTTGTTCTCTTAACCCGCAAAAACAGTTTGGTGATAATGAAATTACGGTTTTAACTCGTTTTGCCGAACTGGCTTCGATCGCTATTGACAATGCTCGCTTGCATGCCAAGCTGCAGGAAGAACTCCAGGAACGCAGGGAGGCAGAGAAAACCTTAGAAAATTCGCGCCAAACTTTTCGCACTGTTTTAGACAGCATAGACGCGACGATTTATGTATCTGACATGGACACGCATGAAATTATTTTCATGAACAAGCACATGCGGGATAATTTTGGAAATGATCTGGTCGGGCAACCTTGCCACAAGGTGTTTCGCGATGAAAACCAGCCCTGTGAACACTGCACCAACTCAAGGCTGCTAAATGAGCAAGGCAATCCAACTGGCGCAATTGTCTGGGAAGATAAAAATACCCTCGTCAATAAATGGTTTATTAACTACGACCGGGCCATCAAATGGACCGATGGTCGCTACGTTCGCCTGCAGGTTGCCACCGACATCACCAAACTAAAAGAGCTGGAAAAAGAGCGCATCAAAGCCGAAACGTATCTGCGTCAGGCCCAGAAAATGGAAGCCATTGGAACCCTGGCGGGTGGCATCGCCCACGATTTTAATAACATTCTTTCAGCGATTATGGGGTATGTCGAATTGTCAATGATGGATATGACCCGAAAATCCGATGTAAAGTATAATTTAAATGAAATTTACAAAGCCAGCCAGCGTGCCAAAGAGGTCGTCAGGCAGATACTGACTTTTAGTCGTCAGGCAGAGCAAAATCGACAACCACTGAAAATAGACCCGATTGTCAAAGAGTCGATTAAAATGCTCAAAGCGTCCTTGCCGTCCACCATTCAGATTCAGCAAGATATCGATCCGGCCGCCGGGATCATTGAAGCCGATGTGACCGAAATACATCAGATCATCATGAACCTGGGCACCAATGCCTATCATGCTATGAGCGAAACAGGGGGGCAGCTGGATGTGAAAGTTGAAAATGTGGATTTAAATGCTGAAACTGCCCGTCGACTTGACATTGTCGCCGGCAATTATTTAGCGTTATCCGTCAGTGACACCGGTTGTGGAATGACCCCCGAAGTTATGGATAGGATTTTCGAGCCCTATTTTACCACTAAAGAGAAAGACAAAGGCACCGGAATGGGACTGGCTGTTGTCCATGGAATTTTGAAAAGCTGTGGCGGAGCGGTTGCCGTGGACAGCCAACCGGGCAAAGGAACTGTATTCACTGTTTATTTCCCCACAGACGCCAAACAAGTCCAACCTGAAATAGAGACTTCCCCGATTTTACCGACCGGAAACGAGCGCATCTTATTTGTGGATGACGAGCAAGCGTTGGCGGAAATCGGGAAAAAATCTTTGGAGCATCTGGGCTACAGGGTCGAAACCCGCACCAGCAGCGTCGAGGCACTGAAACTTTTTCAGAAGGGCGCTGATCGTTTTGATTTGATTATTACCGATATGACAATGCCCGAAATGACCGGTGAAAGATTGGCAAGCGAGATTTTGAAAATCCGCGCGGATATTCCCGTCATCATCTGTAGCGGATATAGCGACGAAAACCTGGTCAATCGTGCCTCCCAGAGTGGCATCACCGCTTTTTTAATGAAGCCCCTTGTTATTCAGGACCTGGCGAATGCTGTCAGAGAGGTGCTGGCAAAAGCAAATTCCCGATGAAGTCGCTGATATTGCATTCAGCTATCAATTTAAGAAAAACTCCCCGATGCCTTAATTAATTGACCCGCTTCCCATACCACTCCGTTTTGCCAAGCATTCTAAATCCCATCGACTCATACAAGGCGCGTGCGGCCGTGTTTTCGCTGTCTACTGTGAGTTCCACGATATCAGCACCTCTGGCTTTGAGCGCTTTGAGCCCATTGTGCAATATAGCCTTGCCGATTTCCTGCTGGCGATAGTCCGGGTCCACTCCCAGCATATGGATCTGGCCCTTTTTTTCTGGCCTGTTTTCATTTTCAGCGCTATTGATGATCGTCCAGCAATAGCCGACGGGGTGATTTTGCTCATAGGTGAGGATCACATCCTGCGGCGAACGACTCCGCATGTTCAGACGGTAGGCAATTTCTTCTTCGGTGTTGGGATTGAAACCCCAGCTGCCGGCAAAACAGCGATTTTGTATTCTGGTCAGAAGATTGACCTCGCCCGGCTTCAGTCGACGGCTGGAAGTGGCCCCTTCGCATATGGCCGCCAGTTGGCGGGTGTTGATGTCCAGCCGCATTTCTGTAAAATACCGAATATAGTCAAACCCCATTTGATTCAAAAAACGTTTGGCGCCGGTATTGGCTTCCGGTACGCTGACCTGGGCTGATTGAATACTCGATGGTCTGATGCCCTTCAATCCCTCGGTCAGTAGTTTAGTAGCGATACCTTTACGGCGGTGCACTGGATGTACAAACCCCGCTAGCAGCGCGCGCCCGATTTCAGGTTCGCGGTTAATGACAAGACAGCCGACCAAAACGCCGTTCAAATCAGCAACCCATAAATCGGTCTGGGGTTCAAATGTGGGGTGTTCCAGATTGTCTCTCAGGTACTGGGCGGATGCAAAGCGGTTCGCGGCTTCAAGTTGACCGGACTCGACATGCAGCGCTACGTATCTGTTAAAATCATCAGCTAAAAAATTGCGAATTGTGATGCTACGATCTGACATATTATAGGTCGATCTTGCCTTCAATTTTGATACAGGCATCAGGGTTTATCTTGCTAAAACTAGAAACAGCTTTAACTTAATTTTGTAGTGCCACCTGTAAAAATAACCTTGAAAATCCTTAAAGCAATTTGATCTGGAGTTAGCTTTCAATCACCACGAAAAACAGGAAGGTGCACGAAGATCAAGGCAATAATGTTTCAGGCATTACATTGTGTTCTTTGTGACCGTCGTGGAAAAAATAAAATGCTGCCGCTAAATTTTATAGTTGTTTTTTGATACAACCCTATTCCCGTTTAGTCGTATATGGAGGTTTGATGTGACTGAAGCAGCAGATGTTGTCGTGGTATCACCCCATCCGGACGATGCTGAATTCGGGGTGGCCGGAACAGTCGCCCGCTGGACCCAGCAGGGCAGACAGGTGGTTTATGTGGTATGCACCAACGGAAATAAGGGCAGCAGCGATCCGGACATGAAGCCGGATGCTCTTGCTCAAATCCGGCAGAACGAACAAAGGACTGCCGCTGAAATTCTGGGTGTGCGAGAGGTTGTTTTTCTGGGAAATCCGGACCAGGGACTCGAAGACACACCGGAATTCAGGAAGCAAATTGTGCGCATGATTCGTCTGTATCGGCCGCATACGGTTGTGACCGCCGATCCATATCGTCGCTATATCTGGCACCGGGACCATCGCATTGCCGGCCAGGTAACCATCGATGCGGTTTTCCCATACGCTCGCGATCACTTGGCCTACCCTGACCTGCTTAAAGAGGGTTTGCAGCCCCATAAAGTTAAGGAAATGCTTTTCTGGGCGTCAGAAAATATCAACTATGTATCCAACATCACCGATACGTTTGTCTTTAAGCTGCAAGCATTACGCTGTCATAAGAGCCAGGTTCAATCGATGAAGGTACCGGATCTTGAGAACTGGTTGCGGCAACGTTGCAGGGATCTGGCAGATGGCGAAGATTTTGACCTGGCCGAAGCCTTTCACCGAGAAGAGATCACCTGGTAGTTTCAAATTACAGCAGACGGAAGCCAGATGTCAGAGAACAGAAAACAGACGAAGAAAAATCAAGTTTTCCTATCTATACATTTACAGTATCTGTAATTTTTAGGGATGGAATATTTTGCAGGTATGCATAAAAAACCCATTAAAAATTATAATTTTGTTACGTATAGAGGCACGAAGTCCACTCGCGCCAAGATAAGCCCAGATCGATGGGACTGGACTTAGGTCTATGAAATTCGATGATGTTACCCAGTGGGTGATCGCACCTCGTGAGAATCCCACTTGACCAGAGCTTAGCCAGCAGGTCAATAGTGAAATCCGCGGGCAAGCCCGGCAACGGGAGTCCGAAGCCGGATTTAGCAAGGCTGCAGGCTGTGTGACTGAACCCCGAAATCGTGCTCATGGTGGTCGTAGGATAGCTTCCGG
>JASFJF010000175.1:0-7844 GCA_050122255.1 Desulfobacterales bacterium | reverse complement strand
CTATGGCTATTTTAAAAAGAGATTTGCAGTCCGTAAAAAGGGACATCAAAGCACTTGAAAAAAAGCTGGAAAAACTATTGCAGGCTTACGAGAAACCGCAGCGACTAAAGGCCGCAAGAAAAGTAAAGCGCAGAACCGTAAAAGCCAGTACCAGAGCGGTTGCTAAAAAAACGGTCGGGCGCAAACGGGCGCCGCAAATGACGGCAACAGAACAGATCTTAAAGATTGTCAGAAGATCCAGAAAAGGTGTAGATGTTCCCACGTTGAAAGCGAAAACGGGATTTCAGGATAAAAAGGTCAGAAATATCATTTTCAGAGCTTCAAAAGAAGGGAAAATCAAAAAGGTCGGCAGAGGAATTTACGTCGGCGCAAAATAAGATCGCTATATTATTCGGATACAACTTTTTAGAAGAAGCAGTTTAAAGCAGCTTTGCTCTTGAGCTGCTTCTTCTATTTCGGGCATTGCTCGTTTGATGAGAAAGGCTGCAGAATAGATTTGCGAAGTGGGGAAGGTTGCCGGTTGAGTTGATAATTTCGCCCGAATGGTTTATATGGACAGGTGGCTTTTAAAATACAAGTATCATTTATGGATGATGCCTCCTTAGTGATCATGAGACATTCGATTGTATAAAATTGGGTTGATAAATGAGCACTTATCAACAAGAACAATTAGAAGCTCTTCAGATGGTGCGCAGTCACCTTCGGTCCATGTCGGCATCTGACCGCAGGCTGCTGACAAATATGACGCTTGAATACCGTCTGTATCGTCAGGAGGTCAACGCCTTTTTAGAGACGCATCTGGCCAGTGTTTGCACCCAAAAGTGCTATCAGAGCCGGCTAAGTGCTTGCTGTTCAAAAGACGGAATCATCACCTTTTTTGCGGATATGGTCACCAATGCCCTGGTTTCAAGCAGAGACCAAATTCGTGCGCTCATCCATGCCCTGCAAGTGCCCAACCGAGGCTATAAATGCGTTTATCTTGGGCCTGACGGTTGCCGTTGGCAGCTTAAACCCATCGTCTGTGAAATGTTCATTTGTGAGCCAGCTCAAATGCAGGTATTTGATCCTGCACCCGCCATCCGGCAAGAGTGGGAAGCACTATTGCGAATGAAAAAACAATTTGCTTGGCCGGACAGACCTGTAATTTTTGATACCATTGAAACGCTTTTTATCAAAGCGGGCTATTCTTCTCCATTAATGTATATGCACAACAGTCCTGGATTGCTGCGGGTCAAGCAGCGTGCCAAGTTGCAACATTCTGACACCATCCCCAAAATGCGGTAGCATTCAAGAAGTCCTCCGGGAAAAACGAAAAAAAAGCATCCCGACGCTGTGCCGCGGAATGCTTGTAAATGAGGATTGGATTTAGTCTGATTGTTTTTCTACATTTTTTGCAGCCGGCCCCCGCTCGCCTACTTCAATTTCAAATGTCACTCGATCGCCCTCAGAAAGCGTGCGGAATCCGGACATATTGATCGCTGAATGGTGAACGAAAATATCGTCACCGTCTTTTTGCTCGATAAAGCCATATCCTTTGCGATTACTAAACCATTTTACAATTCCGTTTGGCAAATCGTGGTCCTCCTCTATCTGATGTGTGATGATGGGTTCGGGCTCCTGTTAGGCGGCAGTCGATTTCCCAAGCCAAAATTTTAAAACAGATGTTTATTGCAGGTCAAGAAAAAATGCATGCGCTCTTATATGTATATTGAGACCTGCCAATCAAAAGCAAGTCCCGGGTCTAAAACATTTCTTTAATATAAGAAAAGAGGATAACCGCTGTAAATGCCAGCTTCAGCCCGACAACCAGTACATTTCCAATCAGAATTCCCCAGCCTGCACGCAACGCTTTGCGACCTGATTTTCCGGATGCCAGTTCGCCCACCAGGGCTCCGATAAAAGCGCCCACAATCATGCCCCAGGGCGGAATAAAAAATATGCCAATAATCATGCCAATGGCCGATCCCCAGAGTCCCCGCTTGGAGGCCCCGTATTTTTTGGCACCCAGTGCAGGGGCAGCATAATCCAACAGCATTAAGAAGACCGTCAAGACGCCCATGACAATCAAAAAGGTCTGGCTGAAGATCTCCCAATTCTTAATCCAGGATAAAAGTATCAGGGCGCAGAAACTCAATATCGGTCCCGGCACGATCGGCAGGATACAGCCAAGCATACCCGCAATGGCCAAGACGAACCCAATAATAATCAAAAAAATAGTCAAACTTTCCGCCCGCCGTGTCATGAGTTACACTGACCATTCAGCAGCAAATTGCTACGCCGGTTACAGACCTGCCAGTACCACCTGCACAATGGAATTGTCAAGATGACGATCAATCGAAACATACCGCGCTCTATAGGGGTTTTAGGGTTGCAGTCGATTTGCCGGTATGCTCTAATTTGGTCGGCCGCCCCTCAGGGATACATTGACGTTTCCACTAGTGCCTGAAGCGCGTTTAAAAAGAACTGCATCAGAAAGGGTAATTACATGGAGATAACCAACGCCGTTTTAGACCGAATGAACAGCAATTCGCTTTATCAGACGCTGGGGATTCAGATTGAAGCCGCTGCCAGCGGTAAATCCGTATCGCGTCTAAAGCCGAATCCGGCTGTGTGCTGGCCGTTCCCGGGCCAACCACATGGCGGTATTTTATTTACCCTAATCGATACCACCATGGCATGGGCTGTATGGTCACTGCTGGATGACGGCTATAATTGCGCGACGATCAACATCGATATTCACTATTTGAAACCGGCTAAGAGCGATTTTTTTGTATGCTCTGCTTGGTGTACCTACAAAACGGGTCGTACCAGTTTTGTGCGAGCTGATATTCGTAATTCAGAGGGTGAACTGTTGACCATGGGGCAGGGAAGTTTCAGGATTATCCCCGTAGACCTGCTTAAATAATGCAAGCATTTGGATTTTCGCATCGTTTTTTAATAGAATCCTTACAACGCCGCCACGATACCATCACTTAAAATGCATGATCGCTGGTCTTGCATTTCTTAAATCCACATCAATGTCATTTCAAAAAGCGCTATCTGCGACAAATAATCCAAGACATCCTTTGCACTAAACCGCTGGGATACCCAACGTTGATGATGCTAGCATTATATATTTATGATATTAATAAAATCATAATTATTTTTTTCTTGATTTCTATTTTAATGTATTATAAGTTTTATATCATGAGCAAGAAGAAGACTTTTTCAACGCGGATCGATCAGGACATTCTCAAGGCGCTTAAACACCTTGCCGTCGATCTGGATAAGTCTCTGGGCGCTCTGCTAGAAGAAGCGATCAAGGATCTTCTCAAGAAGTATCGGACGGTCTAAAAGCGGGGCCTTCAGCAGGCGGCGTGCCTACAGGCTGTGATTTTAAAATACGTTGCCAGGTAAGGCCAAACAAACAGGTGAAAGCAACTGAAAAGGAGCGGTCCTACAAAAGGGGGTGCCTTCAGCAGGGCGAATCGACAGTTTTTAAATCTTCTAACCAAAGGAGAAATGAACATGGCGGCATCCAAAAGAGACCCGTTGATAAAAGACCCGGAAACCATTGTTCGTCGAATCAAATTGAAAGAACCCCTTACGGTTAATTGCGTCTGCCCTAAATGTGGCAGCAATCATCGCATGAAGTTGATCTGGACCGGACGGGGTAAACCCAAGAAATTTTGTCCACCCTGTAAAATATTTGTTTCGTCCATTGAGCATGTTGATCTATGTGCGATGCCGACTCTGGTGGATGGCCGCGTCGACTGAAGATGATAGGGGCTATTGCCGGAGACATTATCGGTTCGGTTTTCGAGCAGAACGCGATCAAGACAACCACATTGCCACTCTTCCTGCATTAAACGAGATTTACTGATGATACGGTCCCGAGCGTCGCCGTTGCCGATGCGATCATAAACCGGAGCGATTAGCCGCTTTTTTGCACTCATTGACCGTGTTCCTATCCGCGAGGATGAAATTTGCGATGCAATTGTTTTAGATGATCGCGGGTGACATGTGTATAGATTTGGGTTGTCGAAATGTCCACATGTCCCAGCATGACCTGTACGGCCCGTAAATCGGCGCCGCCTTCCAGCAGATGGCTGGCAAAAGAGTGTCGCAGGCTATGGGGGGTAATTTTTCGGGTAAGACCCGCCTTCAAGGCATAACGCCGCAGCAGCTTCCAAAACCCCTGGCGGCTCATGGGCCGATCGGCCCGGGCAATAAACACAAAAGGGCTCGAGCCTTGCTTGAGCTGTTTCGGCCTGACGGTCTTTAGATAATTTTCAATTTTTTTTTGGGCCTGCATGCCGATCGGCACAATTCTTTCTTTGGCACCTTTGCCAAAGATGCGCACAAAGCCGGCTTCTAAATTGATATCCTGCAGTTTAACATGCACCAGTTCCGATACACGCAGACCCGCAGCATAAAGAAGCTCAATCATGGCGGCATCCCTGACGCCCAGCGGTTTGCCGGTATCAGGCGCCTGCAGCAATCGTTCAATATCTTCTCGTGACAAAACATTGGGCAATGTTAAACGGGTTTTTGGCAGATCTACCAGCCTGGCCGGATTTTGGTGAAAGATTTTTTCCTGAACCAAAAATCGATAAAATCCCCTGATAGCCACCAGATGCCGTGCTCGCGAACGTGCCGCTAAACCGGATTTTCTGAGATGAATTAAATATTTAAGAATGAATGGGGTATCCTGTTCGCTGAAAGACGCTTTTTGTTGTTGCACCAAGAATTGCCGGTAGCGGATAAGATCCCGGCTGTAAGCCTCAAGCGTTTTTTTTGATAATCCTTTTTCGACCACTAAAAAATTACAAAAGCGGTCGATGAGGGTATCCGCTGTGGGCAACTGAGGTTTGACCATACCCCCTGTATCGCATGCTTAAACATTTTTTGCAATTGGGACTCGTATACCGTCTGTGAAATAATTTACAATATTGCCCGGATCTTAATCGGTAGATACCTGGCACCAGGGCTTTGTCATTTATAGCGCCTATCAGAAAATGACATGGCCGACGCTTATTTTGTAAATTATTTCTGAGACACGAAACTATAAATGCTCAGAAAGCTTCAGCGTGTTTTTATTAACGGCAAATTGTAAATCGGGCTGGATATATTCATGGTGTTTTTCGATAAAAGGGACATAAACCAATGCAAAGCTTCGGGCCGTGATACTGACCGTCGGAAGGACGTCCATTAGCTGATTCTTGGGTTTTAAAAAGCTGGCCAAATTAACCTTTAAGCTCTCAATGGCCTCGGTTACCGGTAAATTGATGCGATAATGACGCTTTTCAGGCAGTTCGCCCACCAGTTTGGCGTGAGGCTGGGCGAGGGTTAAATTTTTGGAAAGTTGTAAAAATATCTTGGGTCGTACTTTGAATGCCGGTGCCCAAAAACGGAAACCGATTTTTTCCCATCCGGGTTGGATGACTCTGGGTATATTGGCAACTTTAACTAAATCCGCATAGGATTCAAGCTCTAAACCTTTAATATCACATTTAATACGCCAAAAAGGCAGGTAAATTGCATTTTTTTCATCGTTTGGATGCTTTCCGAATTGGATCTGCTTCAGGTCTCGGTTTACTGGGTACCAAGCCGACGTGCAGTTTTTACACAGCAATACCAGAGAATCCCTTTCTCCATCCAGGTCCCAGCCGCAATTGGGGCATAGTGTGGCCTTAAAATGTATGTGCCAGTGCGGTTTCTCATCCGGCAGCTGATTCAGTTCGGAGGCATCCAATACAGCGCCAGCAATTGGGCTGTTGAGAACCGCATCATGCAGGCGGTTCTCAACATAGTAGGGGGCATAAATAAGGCTGATGGCCTCTCCGATATGGGCATGATGCAGCACAGGTTTGGGCAGCGCCTTGTCAAAGCGCTCATCAAAAATCTGTTCGATATGCGCTAACGACTGGGTGGGTTTCAGAAATCGGCCTTCGGTTTCGGGAGTTACGAATTTAAGATTTAAGGCCTGGCTGCGCAGTCCCAGGCTGACCGGAAAAGCAGGCGATGAGACCGCTTGGTGGCTGACGTCAACGAATTTATGGCCGATGCCAGCGGCGGAGCAGGAAAACAGCATACCCTTAAAGCGCCAATAGGGTAAATACAGCAGTTCCTTGGTGGCCGGCGCCGCGTTGGGCAACATATATCGAAAAACATCCGATGCTTCCAAATAAGATGTCACACGGCAGAATTTGCAGGCAAACAGACGATCCGTTTCTTCCATAACGGCTGGTGCGCCGCATTGGGGACACTGATGTTCAATTAGAAAATGAATGCCTGCCTCCTTTTAGTCGGTGTGTCACCGCACACCCGATGAATACCAGCAACCGCAAGCAAACGATCGGGCTGAACGAATGTGTCGATATCTCCGGGCAGCCTGACAAACCGCTTTACGGGTAATGACCGAGTGATGTCGACTTATAGTATTTTTTCACCACATTCATTGCAGAAAACAGCATCCGCTAAATTTTCATTCCCACAATTTGGGCAGAATTTTGTTGCTGCTTTGTCTTCAACTGAATGACCGCAACGTGAACAAAATTTTGCTGTCGGCGTTAGATTTTTAGAACAGCGCGGGCATTGCTCAAACACAAGTAGCTGGTGACCACAATCCGGGCAGAATTTTGATCGTGCGGGTATGGAATTATCACATTCCGGGCAGTTCGCTTGCGGCTGATGCTGCTCCGATTGGGGTTGTGCCTTGGCAAAATACTGGGCAAACATGGCCGGCATCATTAATCCAAGACCCGTACCCATCCCCATGCCTGAGCCCCCTTCCGATTCGGATGCTTTTTCCATGGCCATGGCCGCTTTCATTTGCATGAGCTTGTTGATGTCGTCAAAGACGCCCATGCGGCTGCGGTCATCTATGGCCTGCTGGACCTCCGGCGGCGGTGTGATGGCATTTATATAAAGATGTGTCATGCGAATGCCAAAATGGCTAAAATCTTCTGACAGCCGCTCTGACAGCCCCTGGGACAGTTCATCATATTTGGACGGCAGGTTCAAAATGGAATCGATGGTTTCGCCCATGTAATCATTAAAGCGGGACACAATCACGCGGTTCAAATATTCTTCGATCTCAGCCGTCGTGAAGATTCCCTGGGTGCCTACTAAACTATTCACAAACAGGACAGGCTGAACAACTTGCAGGTTAAATACACCGAACGCTCTTAAGCGGATCAAGCCCAGCTCTGAATCTTTAAACGCCACCGGGTCGCGCGTACCCCACTTTAGATTGGTGAATACCTTTAAATTAATAAAGTACATCTCCGCCCGCAGAGGGCTGGTTCCACCCCAGGGCAAGCTGGCGATTTTGGTCAAGAGCGGGATATTCATGGTTTTAAGGGTGTGCCTGCCCGGGCCGAAAGCACCGACCGCCTTGCCCTTATAGAAAAAGACACCGGCCTGGCTCTCGCGCACGGTCAGTTGAGCGCCATATTTAATTTCACCCGAACCTTCTTCCGGCAGGCGGTGAACCAGCTCCTGGCCTGTGTCATCAAACCATTCTAAATTTTCTAAAAAAACCACATTACTGGTGCCCATAAGGTTTTCTCCTTCTGTGATGCCCAGATTGCATGGGACGTATTTCGCCGTACCCTGCTCACGGCAAGGCCCTAAACGGCGGTATATGGACGAAGCGCATAGACCTTTGAAGGTCTATCGGTCGCTTGGCGATCAAACTTAAGCTGGAGTGCTAGCCGTCTCAAGATAAATATAGTATTTATTGATGCGATGTCGGTGACTTAAAGAATTGCAATCCATGATTGCCAGACGGATGGGCGATGCGAGCGCTTTGCCGCCTTATAAACCCCTATGGTGGTGAAAATATGTGTCATTCTTTTTGG
>JASFJF010000174.1:0-7845 GCA_050122255.1 Desulfobacterales bacterium | reverse complement strand
CGCAAAAAAGAGTTCATACAATCATTGCTGCAATTTTGCTTTTACCGGCGCTTGTTGCAGTGTGGACCCCGGATATTCCAAGGCACAATACCCTGCTCACCATCGGCTACCTTTGCGGGTTGATTGTTTTAGCGTTCGCGATCATTTCGATTTTAAATTTTATTTTCACTGAAGAGACGGTTACCCGACAAACCATTTCGGCTGCGGTTGCCGTATATCTGCTCTTTGCGCTGATGTGGACGTTTATCTATCGATTGTTAGAGAACCTATACCCCGGATCTTTCGCAGTGGCGCATGATGGACTGCGTGATGCAGAAAGCGTCTATTTATATTTCAGTCTGGTCACGATTACCACCTTAGGGTACGGTGACATTACACCGATTGGGTCCCAGGCAATAGCACTGTCGGTTTTGGAAGCGATTACGGGCCAAATATACCTGGTCGTAGTGGTGGCATGGTTTGTAGGCTTGTACGTGTCAAAAAAGTCATCGCAATAATGGCAAAGACCCCATCCAAAGACATTGGTTTCAGCTTATTTTTGACATAAACACAATAAGGAACAGACAAGATGAGACCATTTTTAATTGCCCTTTTTATATGGATTGCCATCGTTCCTCTTGTTGTTCACGCAGATGAGTGTATCGAAGGCGATTGCGTTAACGGATATGGAACCCTGGTAACCACCACTGGCCAAAAATTTATGGGTCATTTCAAAAACGGAATGCGCCATGGCAAGGGCGTTTTTATTCTGCCCGGTGGGCGCAAACTTGAAGGCATCTGGAAGGAAAATGAGATTGTTGACGGCACCTATACCATGCCGGATGGCACTCGTTATGTGGGCCAGTGGAAGTATCGCGAACGCAACGGCCGGGGCGATTTAACTTTTCCGGACGGCCGCCACTATATCGGTGAGTTTAAAAGCGGGCAGCGTCACGGGAAGGGAACCATGTGGTATCCGGATGGTCGCAAGTACGAGGGTGACTACAAATTAGGCGAACGCACCGGTCAGGGTACGATGACTTATCCTGACGGGCGCAAATACACCGGTGGATTTGAGGATGGCGAACGGCACGGCCGGGGAACACTCATCTATCCGGACGGCAAAACGGTCAGTGGTGAATTTAAATACGGAGAGTTTGTGGGAAATCAGTGAGTTTGATGTTGAGGACCGGATTTTCAACCACAAAGTCACAAAGACACAAAGTAGTATTTTCGGCAAACATATTTCTTTGAGTCTTGGTGTCTTGGAGGCGAAAGGTAATTGCGGATTGCAGATTTCGGATTGGGGATTGATTAAAACAAAACGGGATGGGCTTGCCTATATGTAATGGCAGATCATCCCGTTTTTCTTAAAAACCGGATTAGGGCAGCTTATGCACCCAGTCGGCATTGAGCAACCATCTTCTGTTGAGTTCCTCCAGCAATCCGGTGCTCTCGGCGATTGCCAGAAAATTTTCGACCCAGTTGACCAGCAACGGGTCACCGGCCGGAACTCCTAAACCGATCGGTTCATAGGTCAGGGTGGTCACGACCGATAACAATCCCTGTTCCGGGTAGCGGAAAACCGACACCACGGCAATCGGATAATCCGCCACCATGGCATGCACTTTATCATCGAGCACCATTTTGACGGCCTCATCATAGTCCCTGGCGGTTACCAGCTGGGCCTCCGGCAGAGCGGATTCGATAAATGCCTGGCTGGTGGAGCCTTTCAAGGCCACCAGTTTGGTATTTCGGGCGTCAATATCATCGGCATCGTCCGCCAGGGCAATAGTTTTCATTTTGGTCAAAAAGGCTTTGCCGGACGTAAAGTACGGTCCCACAAATGCGACCTTCAGGTTGCGACCGGGGGTAATGGTCATGTTGGACAAAATCAGATCGATTTTGCCCGCCTCCAGGGCCGGTAGCAGTTCGGCAAAGGCCATCGTCTGCAGTTTGGCTTTGACTCCCATGGCCTTGGCCATGGCCCGGGCCAGATCGACTTCATACCCTATCAGTTCGCCCGCTTTCGTCGTCATGTTCAAGGGCGGCATGTTGCCCGTCATGCCCACCGTCAGCGTACCGCTTTTTTGAATGCGATCGATGACCGGTGTTGCCGAGGCACCCGCCTTGATGCTATTGGTCTGGGCACACCCGATACTAAACATCAGCAACGCAATCGTAACAATCGTACATTTTTTCAGATTCATTTTCATATGCCTCCTCTCTTACAGTTTTTTACTCGTATCATCAAACAGCTACATTGCTGGATCAAAAATAGTAACTCTCGTTTTCCGGTTGGCCAGTTGAGCCGGTTGAGCCCGAAAAAAGCGGGAAACCGCTTAATTTTAATTTTGAGCCGGCAAACGGACAAACAGGTAACGGGTTAAAGCGATGAAAGAGCTTCTATCTTTTCATCTTTTTGTAAGCATTGATCAAACCGTTGGTTGAGCTATCGTGGATACGGATGGGTTTGTCATCTGCCAGCTCGGGCAATATCTTTTTGGCCAGCTGCTTGCCGAGCTCGACACCCCATTGATCGAAGCTAAATATGTTCCAGATCACCCCCTGTACGAAAATCTTATGTTCATACATGGCAATCAGACTTCCCAGCATTTCGGGGGTCAGTTGCTTGAAAAGAATGGAGTTGGTCGGGCGATTGCCCTCAAATACCTTTTGCGGCCATAATTTTTGAATTTCTTTATCGCTTTTACCGTCATTTTTCAATTCTGCCTTGACTGCATCCGCTGTTTTGCCGTTCATCAGCGCTTCGGTCTGGGCGAAAAAATTCGATAGCAGGATCTGATGGTGACCACCAACTGGGTTGTGGCTGATGGCCGGTGCCAGGAAATCAACTGGAATCAGCCGGGTACCCTGATGAATGAGCTGGTAAAAGGCGTGTTGGCCATTTGTACCCGGCTCGCCCCAGATAATCGGTCCGGTCTGATAATCGACTTTTTTCCCCTCGCGATCAATGGATTTGCCGTTGCTTTCCATATTGCCCTGCTGAAAATAGGCCGGGAAGCGATGCATGTATTGATCATAGGGCAGAATGGCTTCTGTCTGGGCGTCGAAAAAATTAATATACCAGATGCCGATCAAAGCCAGAATAACCGGGATGTTTCGACCGAGAGGCGCTGATTTGAAATGCTGATCCATTTCGAATGCGCCTTTCAGCAGCGCAATGAAGTTTTCATATCCGATATAGCAGGCAATGGACAAACCGATCGCCGACCACAGGGAGTAGCGTCCACCCACCCAGTCCCAGAAAACAAACATGTTGTCCTTATCGATGCCGAATTTTTCAACCGCTGCACTGTTGGTGGATATGGCGACAAAGTGGCGGGCGATGTGCTGCGGATCCCTGGCGGTGTCTAAGAACCAGCTTCTGGCGGAAAACGCATTGGTCATGGTCTCCTGGGTGGTAAATGTTTTGGAGGCGATCATAAACAGCGTGGTTTGTGGATTTAAGCGATTCAGGGTTTCGATGATGTGGGTGCCATCGACATTTGAAACAAAATGAACTTTTAGCCTTTTATGGGCATAAGGCCGCAAGGCCTCTGTGACCATCAACGGACCCAGGTCAGAACCACCGATGCCGATATTGACGATATCCGAAATAATTTTTCTCGTGTAACCGCGCCAATCTCCTGATATGATACGCGCTGAAAACGCTTCCATTTGATCCAGGACCCGGTTGACTTCCGGCATCACATCCTGACCATCAACCACCACGGGGGTGTTGTCCCTGTTCCGCAAGGCTGTATGCAAAACGGCCCGATTTTCGGTTTCATTGATTATGTGACCGGCAAACATACTGTCGATAGCCTTGCCAAGGTCACATTCTTCAGCCAGGGCTAGCAGGCTTGTGAGTGTTTCTTCAATGATCCTGTTTTTAGAGTAATCCACTATCAAGTCGTTAAAACGGATGGAAAATTTATCAAACCGATGAGGATCTTCAGCAAAAAGATCCCGCATGTGAAGATCTTTTATCTTTTCGGTATGTCGGCGCAAGTTTTGCCAGCTTTTTGTGGTGGTTGGATTTTTTTTGGCAAGCATGTTGACATCTCCCTGAAATTAAGTTTAGCGGTTATCTGGAAAACGAGATCTACTATTTTTAGGCTTCAAGTTGCTTTTAGCTCAACAAATTGCGAAGCGGCCATTTCGTTCTTAATATTAAGCTTCATTATGAAGTTTGCCACATTAATCGTGTTGCTCAGCGTGTCCTGACTATGTATACCATCTCAAAAAATCAAAAAGTTGAAATCGTTGCTGATGCAGAAGCGATGTGCAGAGCAGCCGCTAAAGCACTTGTGCAACACATCGGCAAAACCTTGCAAGCAAATGATGTTTATAGCATCGCCTTGTCCGGTGGCTCGACACCGCACAGACTATATAAACTGCTGGCCGATGACCCTAAGTTCGATCATCAGATAATATGGGAGCGTATCCATTTTTTCTGGGGCGATGAACGCCACGTTTCACCGGATCACCCGGGCAGTAACTACCGAATGGCATTTGAAACAATATTATCCCGAGCGCCCATTCCGTCCGCCAATATTCACCGCATGCGCGCTGAAGATCCCGATGCCAGCAAAGCAGCAAAAGATTATGCCCACGGCATACGCCGGTTCTTTGGCATCGCAAACGGCGAGATGCCGCGCTTCAACTGTGTTTTGCTGGGATTGGGGTCCGATGGTCATACGGCTTCACTGTTTCCTGACTCCCCGGCGCTGAGTGAACAAAAGCGTCTGGTGGTGGCCAATTGGGTTGAGAAGTTTGATTCGTTTCGGATAACCCTGACGGCCCCGGTCTTAAACAACGCCGATCTTATTCTGTTTCTGGTGAGCGGCAACGAAAAAGCAGATGCTCTCAAGACGGTATTAGAGGGTGACGCGGCACCCGATCGCTATCCCGCCCAGCTCATCCAACCTTCAAGAGGTGCCTTGATTTGGTTTTTGGACCGGGCAGCAGCCCGCAGCCTGACCTGTCTTAAATAGAGGCTATTTCAATATTCGTTTTGCGCTCACCATTCCGCAATCCGCAATTAATCGGCCCTACCGATCAGCAGCATATAAATATCCATCACGTTGGTGCGGGTAGGTCCTGACATAATCAGGTCGTCAAGCCTCTTAAAGAAGTTATAAGAATCGTTGCGCTGCAAAAAATCTTTCGGATGCATATTTTTTTGTAGTGCCCGCGCCAGCGTTGTGCCGTCAGCTATCGCTCCGGCAGCGTCTGTTGGGCCATCGGTCCCGTCCGTGCCGCCGCTCAACACGATGACGTTATTCATGCTATCAATTGCCATTGCCGCTGCCAGCGCAAACTCCTGGTTGCGGCCGCCAAGGCCTTCACCTGAAATCGTGACCGTGGTTTCACCTCCGGCCAGGACACATACAGGAGGTTCCATTGGGTTGCTCGAGCTCAAAACTTCTTTGGCAATCGCCGTATAAAATTTGGCCACCTCTCGGGCTTCACCCTCTATTTTAGAGGTAAGAATTAAAGGACCATACCCGAGATGCTTGGCCGCTTTTGCAGCGGCTTGCAAAGCCTGCAGATTCGTTCCCACCAGCACCTGGAAACATTTTTCAAATGCTGTATGATCGGATTTGGGCGTATCTTCTATCCGGCCGGCTGATCCTTTTTCGAGATGGTTGCGTACATTGACTGGCAGCTGATCCCAGATGCCATGGCCTTTGAGAATCTGTTCGGCATCGTGAAATGTGCTGGAATCGAATACGGTGGGTCCTGAGGCAATCACATCCAGATCATCGCCGACCACGTCCGATAAAATTAAACTGGCCACAGTTGCCGGATAAGCTTTTTGTGCCAACCGGCCGCCTTTGACGCGGGAAAGATGTTTGCGGACCGTATTAAACTCGTGAATCGTAGCACCGCAACCCAGTAACAATTGGGTAGTACTTTGTTTGTCGGCAAGGGATATTTCGGCGACCGGCGCGATTAAAAGTGCCGAGCCGCCGCCCGAGATCAGGCAGATGACCAGATCACGCTCGGTGGCCTTTTCGACCAGCGCGAGGATTTCTTCGGTACCGGCTACACCCCGCGCGTCGGGGACCGGGTGGCTGGCCTCGCACACTTTTATTTTTTTTAAGGGCAGGCCATGGTCATCTTTGGTAACAATAACACCACCGGAGATGCGGTCTCCTAAAAGATTTTCCACAGCTTTTGCCATAGGGGCACATGCTTTCCCGGCGCCGACGACCAGAATGCGATTATAATCATTAAGATTGAACTGCTGCTTATTAACTCGGAGCACATTATCATTCAAAATTACATGGCGAACCATAGTCTGCAATGGATCCACCGCCTGCAATCCGGCCTCAAAGATCTGGCGAGCATGTTTTCGTAGTTTTATTAAATTTGAGTCCATGTGCTCCTCCGGTTCTAATTTACAAAATCTACTGGTTGAGCCCATTACCCGTTACCCGTTACCGCGTTTGCCAGTTAAATAATAAAATTAGGTATTTTTCTATCTCAACGGGCTTCATCCCGCTTTGCGGGGACCTACGGCAGGCTAAACCGGCTCAACAGGCAAACTGAATAAGCGGCCTGCTTTTTTAAGTATCGCTCAGATCCAGGATCTCCATGCGGTTGTTGCGATAGGGATGCTTTTGCGATGGTCCTTCCGTCATGACCACCAGGTCGCCACTTTCTCCGACAATATTGAGCCAGTTGCGGACCCATTGCTTCCAGTCATCCGGATGATCCTGCTCACAAACCGGCTGAACACCATATGAAAATAACAGGTCCTGGCAGGTTTTTTCCTTGCGGCTGATAGCCGTAATCCAGACCGGCAGCCTGAACCGCGTTATTCTTCTGGCGGTCGCACCGCTGCGAGTGGGTACGACGACAGTCGGTGGGGTGATCCGTTTCAAGGTGGTATCAACACTCAAGGCAATCAAATCGCCCTTATTGATCTTATCGCTTTCCCGGCGCGATCGCAATTGCCCTTCGATGGGGTTATAGACACGATGCGGTTCGGTTGCCGAAGCGATTTTAGCCAGCATAGCCGTTGCATCTACCGGATATTCCCCCATGGCCGATTCGCCGGACAGCATGACACAGTCGGTGCCGTCCAGTATGGCATTGGCCACGTCGGTGGCCTCAGCCCGGGTGGGCCGGCGGCTATGGGTCATGGACTCCAGCATCTGGGTGGCTGTTATAACGGGTTTGCCGCTTAAATTTGCTTTTTGCATAATATGCTTCTGGGCCACGGCGATCTTCTCTATGGGAATTTCAACGCCCAGATCTCCACGGGCGATCATGATGCCGTCGGAAACTTGCAGGATATCATCCAGGTGGTCGCGTGCGGCGATACGCTCGAGTTTGGCAATTATAAACGGATCATGGCCGAGGTCCTTAGCGGCCTGGCGAACCGCTAAAATGTCCTGAGCGGTTTCTACAAAAGACTGGCTGACCGCATCCACACCATTTTCCATGGCAAATTTGAGGCATTCATGATCGCGATCCGTAAATGCTCGGATACCCAGATCGATGTCCGGTAAATTAAGCCCTTTGCGCGACCTGAGCTGACCACCGACAAGAACCTTGCACTCAACTTCCCGTCCCGCCACATTGATGACGGCCATTTCGATCAAACCATCATTTAAAAACAAATTGTCTCCCGATTTGACCGCTTCGTGCAGTCTTGAGAAGTTAACCGATACGCGGCGCTGGTTGCCGATGACGTCTGCGGTTGTCAAGGTAAAAAGATCATCCGCTTCCAATTCAATCGGCTCTTTTTCAAATTCTCCGATGCGCATTTTGGGGCCGGGCAGATCGGCCATAATGGCAACCCGTTTTGCAACAGCCTTGGCTGCTGCGCGGATTTTTTGAATGGTTTCT
>JASFJF010000173.1:0-7882 GCA_050122255.1 Desulfobacterales bacterium | reverse complement strand
TAGGTATAGGTTTGCTTTATCGTTTTTTCGGTTTTTTTAAGGTATGTTTCTATCCAGAAATCGATATCGACTTCTTTGACTTCCAAGTGGTCTGCCACACGTTTGGGTCTTTCGGAAAATTTTTCTTGGAAAATATCGCATTGGTTGTGGGCCGGATCCATTGAAACCAGCAAGGTATCTCGGTCATTTTGCGCGAAATGGATGGCCGTGACGGCGGATGTGGTCGATTTTCCCACACCGCCTTTGCCGATAAAGAATTGGATTTCAGGGTTCATGTTTAAATGCCAGTGTCACAAAGCCACCGAGACCGCCGAGAATTTTTATCTCTGTGTTCTGGTGAGTTCTGGTTCGAAGTTATCCTTAATCGATGTCCAGCACGGAAAACAAATCCCCCAACGGATCGTGCGCAGTTGTTACTTTTTCCAGCATGATCTGAAATTCTTGATCCATAACGGGCAAAAGTTCCATCGTGATGTGAATCGGCGGCGATGGTATGCCGATGAATGCCCCCATCACCAGAATGGCAAAAATATTATCCAGCTCTTCGAGCTCGTATTCAATGGTCTCGACGGCCTTACCCCGCATGACTTCATCGCTAACCCTAAACGCCGCAATGAGTTTATCTATTATGGCTTTTAAAATGAATGCCATTGTAATATCTTCTTTTTTTCTAAAGGCAGATTCATTTGACTCTATATATACGCCGATCAAGCGCCAGTCGCCTTTTTGAGGGGAAGAAATAATAAATGACATAAAGCCCCATCAAAATGGAACCGGCCGTATAAAACTTTGAAAATTCTAACACATAAGCGGCTAAAGCCAGATAAGGCGCCACCAATGACATACACATCAAGCGCCTTTCAAATTTGATAAAGTCCGCTTCTGAAACCTCTTTTCGGTCACGTTTTTGATGAGCAAAGAAGGACCGGTAAAACAGCGGCAATGCAAGCGCCCATACAGCGCACAAAATAAAAATAACCGGTGCCCATATACTCATGTTGTCCACTCGATTAATTTTGAAGAAATCGTGTGCTTTGGCCCCATACACAATAATAAAGCCCAGAAGGGATGGTACTAAAACGATAAAATAGGTCCTTTTGAGTTCCGCCGTCATTTTTCTCAATCTTTTTAAAAATAGTCGCTATCCCGAACATCTTCGCCGACTATGCCTCAGCGGTCCGAGATGGATCGGCAATGGTGTGCTAGCAGGAATCAGGGTCTTTGCAGTCGCTGATCGACCGATTCTGCCAGCACGCCAATGCATTGCGTCAATGTTCGCCTTATGGTGTCGCAGGCGCCGGCTCCGGCGGCGGCGCTTCATGGGTCACGAAGAACTTGATAACGCCTTCAACTGCGATCCACAGCGCCACGAAGAGAATACAAATATTGATCACCTGCAAGAGCACATTATGGGTGGCACCGAATTTGACCTGGTTCATAATAACTGCCCAGATGGTCATCACTGCCATAAAAATTGCAGGCATACCGGCAATCAGCCATTTCAAGCCACCACGGGCCTTCAGGTAGAGTGTAATAATAATCAGCGCTAGTGCCGCCAGCGTCTGGTTGACAGCGCCAAATAGAGGCCATAATTTCAACGCCCCCTTACCGTCAGCACCGGTGGCGAAGGCCAATATCAGCGCCGTCCCCACGGCGATGGCGGTACCAACCCAGCGGTTGTTTAGTGCCGGAAGTTTGAGGCTGTTGCCCAGCTCGCCAATCACATAGCGCTGGATGCGGGTAGCTGTGTCCAGGGTGGTGCCGGCAAACGAGGCCACAAAAACCGCCATAATTGCCAGGGTAAATGTTTTGGGAATGCCTATCGCCATGATCATATTAGCGGCACCGTCCACAAAAGCGGATACCTTGGATCCCAGGCCGGCGGCTGCGGCCCAGGAGGCATAATGGGTCGTCCAGGCCGCGACTCCCGTGAGGGTTTCGCCAGCCTTGGTGGTGTAACCCAACCCGATTCCAGCAGCCACGGCAATGACGACCAGCGTCGCCAGAGTTCCTTCCATCAACATGGAACCATAACCGACAAAAAGAGAATCGTTTTCGTTACGGACCTGCTTAGCCGATGTGCCCGAGGAAACCAGGGAATGAAAGCCCGAAATCGCGCCACAGGCAATGGTGATAAACAAAAAGGGCCACATGGGCGGTGCTTTGGCCGGAGACATCTGCACGGCCGGGGCCACCATTTCTAAATTACCCCCGAAGCTGGCAAACAGCACACCCAAAACCAGCAACGCCATGGCAATCACCAGCTGATGTGAATTGATAAAATCACGCGGCTGCAGCAAAGTAGTTACCGGCAGCACCGAAGCGATAAAGCCGTAGGTTAATAAAATAATCGTCCACACCCCGGTGGGTGGAATGCCTGCAATCGCTGGCATTTTAAACGGCAGGTATGGACCGAGAAACACACAGACATACATGGCAAGGACCGCATAAATTGACCAAGCCATAACGTTTTTGCCTTTTTTGTAGATCAGATGTCCCAGGTAGATAGCAATGGGAACCTCCAACCAAACAGCCAGGACCGATTGGGGATACATACTGAAAATAATAGCGATCACCAGACCAAAGATAGCAATCACGATCCACAACTCCAGAAAGACAATCAAAAAGAAGAAAAATTTGGTTCGGCTATTCACATACTTGGCGGTATATTCTGAAATCGATTTACCCTGGTTGCGCATGGAAATGATCAGGGATCCGAAATCGTGAACCGCCCCCATAACGATGCTTCCGACAAAAATCCACAGCATCGCAGGCAGCCAGCCCCAAATAATGGCGATAGCCGGGCCGACAATGGGACCGGTTCCGGCAATGGATGTGAAATGATGCCCAAATATGACTTCTTTTTTTGTAGGTACATAGTCTCGGCCGTCTTCGAACTCAATCGACGGCGTTTTGGCAACACCGGACAGCGCAAAGATCTTGCTGCCGATGTATTTGCCGTATAATTGGTACATGATAATGTACCCGGCAAATGCCAGTACCATAATCGCTAACGCATCCATAGCTTAATCCCTCCTTTTAAGTTCAATATTTCTTTTGTCCTTAAATACATGCAAAGGGGCGCTTCAAATTAATAAAATATTCATTTGTCGATCCCGCGGTCCAAAAAATCCGGTTTAGGCCGATTCAAGCTCCCGGCGGGCAGCCATATCCACCAGTATTCGTTCTCTGGCCCTGTCGATGCCTAGTTCGCTGCGCTTCCTGTCGATATGCGCAATCATTTTGTGAGCATGTTTGATCGGATCGACCTCCAAGTCCCACATTCCGCCGTACATTTTTTCAAATTTATTAAACAGGTAATTTTTAAATACCGGGGCACCGGATACCGGCAGGGTAACACCAAAAACCGTGTAAACTCCGGAGGCTACAAAATAATGGCCGATACTAACAGCTTTTTCACTCATCCACTCCGGTGCACTTCCGGCTGCCGGTAGATCACTAATATCGTTGCCCAGGCCTCCGGCCTTGACCACCTCTGCAGCCGCCAGCAGGATGCGGCTGTTGTCAACACAGGATCCCAGATGCAGCACAGGCGGAATCCCGACGGTTTCACACACCTCGGCCAGACCCGGCCCACAGAAAACACGGGCGGATTCCGGTGTCAGCAGCCCCTCCATGGCACATGCGATGGCGTTACAACCCGTCGTCAGAACGATCACATCATTTTTTATGAGCTCTTTTACAATCTGAACATGGCTTTCATTATGCCGGGTCCTGACGTTGTTGCATCCCACAACACCGCCAATACCCCGGATGCGACCATTAATAATGTTGTCATTCAATGTATAGTAGGAACCGCGAAAAATTCCGCCAAGATGGTATTCGACGGATTCCACCCCGAAACCGGCCACAATCGGCGATTTCTGCTTCGGGATCATCACCTCGGACTTCCGATTTTCAAAATTGTCAATAGCCAGTTTGACAATCCTTTCAGCGTCTACCAGAGCATGATGTTCGTCAAATTCGATGTGAATGACATTGTCCTGTTCCATGCGGGCAATAGGGTGGGTGGTTATGAGTTTGGTGTGAAAGCATTTAGCCACATTCGCCAGATTTTGAAATATGCACTGGATATCAACCACCATGGCATCACAGGCACCGGTGATGATGGCCAGCTCCTGCTGCAGGAAGGTGCCGCACAGGGGCACCCCGTGGCGCTGTAAAATTTCATTGGCCGTACAGCAGATACCGGAAAGCTGGATGCCCTTGGCGCCTTTATATACGGCATAATCATGCATTTCTTTTTTCTGGGCGACGGCGACGATCATCTCGGACAGTACCGGCTCATGGCCGTGTATAACGATATTAACCATATCTTCTTTCATGACAGCTAGATTGGCTTCGGATGCTAGCGGATAGGGCGTTCCAAAAAGAATATCCTGCAGCTCGGTGGCCAGCATTGAACCGCCCCAGCCGTCGGCTATGGCTGCGCGGGTGCCCTGTTTCATCAGGTTTTTATAATCCTGATCCACGCCGATGTGGGTGCGGTGCATAATTTCAACAATTTCGCGATCAATGTTGCGCGGCAAAACCCCTTGCTTTTTCCACAACTCATACCGCGGCTCGGGGGCGCGTTTGGCAAAAAGCAGCTCACCTTCGGCCTTGCCCCATTCATTGAGCGCTTTTTCACCGACTTCTACGGCAATCTCATCCAGATCCCGATCGAGCTGTTCACCTTCGACTTCTACAGTTGTGTCGACGCCCAGCACCTGGGCCACTTCTACAAGCTTCTTGGTGTCCTTGATCTTATAAACATCGGTTTCTTTGCGGGCAGCGGCCATGAAGACTTCTGCCACCGAACGACCATGATCCGAATGCGCGGCCGCACCGCCGGCAATCATGCGGATAAAGTTGCGGGCCGCAATGGTATTGGGGGTCGCCCCGCAAATCCCCTTACGGGTGTCTTCGCCTTCAATGCCGCCTTTGGGAAGCGGCAGGCGGCAGGGCCCCATGCCGCAGTTTTTGCAGCAAATACCCTGGCTTCCGATATTGCAGGGTCTCAGTGTAACGGCCCGGTCAAAGGCTGTCTCCACGCCCAAATCGTGGGCGCGTTGAATCATCTGTTGGCTCGCCGGATCAATGGTTGCCGCTATCGGATCAGCCAGTTTCTTGGTTTTGGGCGCTTCTTTTTGCTTTTGTTCTGCCATGGAATCCCTCCTTAAGGCTGGTGGTTATCGCTCATTTTTAAGGTACCTATTTTGTGAAGGCTTATGAGTTCAATTATCGAAAAGAAAGACTTTTGACCGCTGTGCAGTGTGCTCCCGTCAATGATTTTCACGATAATCTGATGATCCAGGAAGAAAATTTTGCATGATGCATGCCATCAACCAGCATTTTTTATATACGATTTAATTACAAATACTTAAGTTTATTTCTGATTGGGATTCTCTAATGGAGGGACCATACTTTAGAAAAATTACGAAATTAAAATTCGCAAAATTGCGAAACCACAAAGAACTTCAAAGAAGAACAAAGGACCATAATCTTTGGCTAGAATTGAAATTTTGGGTAGCAATGCAGAAGAATTTCACAAAATAGAATTGAAAAATTTTGTTACAAGAAAGCAAACTCTTCAGTCATTCATATGCTCGTTTATCAAATCTTTCTGAGCTGTGAGATCCTTCCCTGCCGTTTCACAAGCTGAAAAAGCTCCCTTGGAGGTCGGAGCCTTCCTTCGATAGATAATATACCTTCTGACTTCAGAAGACGATGGAGTTCGGACCAAATGGCCTCCATGTCACCAATGGGATGTGCAAAACCAAAAACAAAGACGAGGTCAAAGGATTGATCTGAGAGGTTCGTCTGCGCCGCGTCAGCCAGAAAGGTCTTGGCGTTGATTCCGCCCTGTGTTCTGATCTTTCTCTTAACATGTTCTATGGTCAATGGATTAACATCTATTGCAATGACGTTTCCTTTTTCTCCGACAATTCGTGCTGCAGGAATAGTGAAAAATCCTGGGCCACAGCCAACCTCAAGAACCAACTGACCAGGCTGAAGTCCCGCAACCGTCAAAGCTGTGTATGGATCTCTAAATAAACCATAAAGCGTCTCATGAATGAAGGACATCAACTTGAAGCTCATTTTTTTAGGTCGTGTCAACTTTTTTCCCTTCAACAAGAAAAGTTTGATCTTCAGGCGGATGCATTTATTTTATCGTAACCACCGAGCATGGAGCAATGGAGCATTTAAAATGACATGTTGTGCAGTGGAGCCCATTAGGACTTTGCCAATTTTCGACTGTCTTTGCACACCGATAAATATTTCGTCAATCTCATTTTTCACTGCATATTGGACCAAATCTTCTTTCGGCGACAAACCCCGGACCAACAAATGCGTCTCACATCCAATGCCTTCTTCCTTTAACAGCGTTATGGTGTATTCCAGGCGCAGTTCTGCTTGCCGGGCATATTCATATTGATTATTATTCGCTTTAACCATGGAGGTTAGCACATGGACTTCCGCATCGAATGCTTTGGCATGGTCTCGCACCAATTGCACTGCATGCTTAGCTACATTTGATCCATCGTAGCCGACTAAAATTTTCATTCCGACCCACCATGGGGCAATCCCTTTAAATGAATGTTATTCGTTCTCAACCCTAACTACGCACGATGTGTGCCACAAAGGAATATTTACAAAATACACTATTATTCCGGTTGATTGATTGATACAAAATCGCCAACGGATTAAATTTAAAAATTAAAATTAGAAAAATATAGAAATTATGTTTCGAAGATCTTCAAAATTATGATTCTTCGATTCAACCCTCAGAAGAGTCTCAGATTTTAAAATTGCCTTGGTAGTCTAGCGCTTCGCTTCTTTTCTAGTTACTCTCCAGCAAGCACGTAAAGTGGCACACCTATTGCTGTCTCATCCATTGCCCATATTTGGACACATGATCGAAAGAATGAATTATGGCAAATAATTTTAGAATATCGATACATCGAAAGTCTGATAATATTTCGATTCGGCTGGCAGGGGATTTTGATGGAAGCTCGGCCGATGAACTGCTGAATGTGCTGCAAGACCGTTTAAACGACATTGCGAGCATATCCATTGATACCAGCGAATTGAATAAAATTTATCCATTCGGACGGGACGTTTTTACGCATCATCTGTTTAAGTTAAAACAATATAACTGCCGGATAAATTTGGTGGGCAAAAATGCGGAGCAGATCACACCATCTGAAATGGAGTATTTCCAAATTGATAAACCTCATAAAGAACATCAGCAGAAGAACAGCCGGATATTACTTAAGGCCGGGAAAGAAAAGTATACCCGCCGAGTTTGAAGATGTATTCGAGCTATCTTTGAACGGGCACGGCTAAGTACGATTAAATTGAGTTTTCCAAGATTGTGCAGGAAATCAGAATAAACAAGGATCGGGTTTTTGCTGCTGAAGTGCAGCAAAAACGGACCACAGTCAATTTTAAATCCATTTTCCTGATCACCCTCATCAGGCAGATAGCTTTTCAATGTTCACGGCGCACACCTTGAATTCCGGGATTTTGGCCACCGGGTCGCAGGCCGGATTGGTGAGCACATTGGCCGGGCTTTCACCGAAATGAATGGGGACAAACAGCACCCCGGGTCCGACCTCGCTGCTGAGTTTCGCCGGTGCTTCGATGGTGCCCCGGCGCGATGAAAGGCTGACCATTTCTCCCTCTTTAATATCCAATTCCACGGCATCCTTGGGATTCATCTCCACATAGCCCGTTTTCTGTTCGCTGTCCAGATGATCGGAAACCCGCGTCATGGTACCGGTATGAAAATGGGCAAACATCCGGCCGGTGGTCAGATAATATGGATATTGCTCATCCGGCAGCTCGGCCGGATCACGATATTCGATGGCATGAAATT
>JASFJF010000172.1:0-7882 GCA_050122255.1 Desulfobacterales bacterium | reverse complement strand
AGGTCATTTGAATTTTAAAAACGAAAAGAGGTTATATCTTGAATGGGTGCTGTTTAGATTTCAATTTTTTATGTGTGCTCTAATATTCGGCTGATAACCAGTATCAATAACCAAAGTCCAATCATAAATGAGCCTGTCACAGCCTGATCAAAAACACTGCATTTTCGATCAGCATTTCTTTCGACATTTAATGAATTCGGACCATTGCCATGAAGCTTATATTCAACGAAATGCTAAACTTAATTACAAAAAAACAGGAGCGCAACATATGGATATTAATAAAATTTTTCATCGCTTTGGTTGCAATGGTTACCGTCTACAGCATTCTGTTTCACTTTTTGATGATTTTTGAAAACAGAGAATTTAGTTGGATCACTGGATTTTATTGGACATTGACGGTGATGTCTACGCTTGGTTTTGGCGACATCACATTTGCCACAGATCTTGGCAAAATGTTCTCGATTATCGTCCTCATGTCGGGAATTGTGTTTCTGTTAACGATGCTTCCCTTTACTTTCATCCAATTTTTGTATCTGCCCTGGCTGGAGGCCCAAGCCAGGGCTAAGGCCCCTCGGGAATTACCGATGGGTACCAAATATCATGTCATTCTGACCAGTTATGATCCGGTTACCATCAACTTGGCAGAAAAACTCCACCAGTACAATCATCGGTATGTTATTGTAGTAGAGGATCTGCAAAAAGCACTGGAGATTCAGGATTTAAACTTCCGAGTGGCCATTGGGGATTTGGGTGATCCGCAGACCTACCACCGATTGAGAACTGAAAATGCTGCTTTGGTTGTCGCCAATGTCGACGACATGATGAATACCAACATTGCTTTTACCGTTCGTGAAATTTCTCAATCGGTTCCCATTGCTGCAAATGCCGATATTGACGATTCCGTCGACATTCTCGAACTGGCCGGAAGCACGCATGTATTTCAATTTACGAAAATGCTGGGTCAATCATTAGCGCGCAGGGTTCTCGGCACCACAACCAGGACAAATGTTATCGGGAAGATCGAATCACTTCTGATTGCCGAGGCCCCGGCCATGAGGACTTCTCTTGTCGGCAAAACGCTCCTGCAAAGTCAGTTGCGCGAAAACATCGGAATCAATGTGGTGGGTGTTTGGGAACGGGGCAAGTTTATCATACCGACGGCTCAAACCACCATAAATCCGACGACCGTTCTTTTGCTGGCCGGATCAGCCAATCAATTCAGAGTGTATGATGAGAAGTTCGGCAAAGATAAACAGCACCAAGCCCCGGTGCTGATTTTGGGCGGCGGCCGGGTCGGCCGGGCTGCCGGAGATGCATTGATAAAGCGCAGGATTGAATACCGAATTATAGAAAAGAATCGTAACCTTATTGAAGATAAGCGCTATATTTTCGGCAGCGCAGCCGACATTAACACGCTGATGCAGGCAGGGATCAAAACGACCCCTTCGGTTATCATTACCACCCATGACGATCCAACCAACATTTACCTGACAATTTACTGTCGCCGGCTTTCTCCTGATGTCCAGATCATCAGTCGCGCTAATCTGGAAAGAAATATATCCAAATTGCACACTGCCGGCGCTGACCTTGTAATGTCCTATGCTTCCATGGCCGCCAATACCCTTTTTAACTTGCTCAAGCCTGATGAATTATTGATGCTGGCCGAAGGTCTCAACATATTTCGTGTTGTTGTGCCCCTATCTTATGTGAATAAATCTCTTGCTGAAAGCCATATCCGTTCCCAGACGGGCTGCAACGTGGTTGCCGTTTGCGACCCGGAGACAATGTGCGTCAATCCTGAACCATCCTTTCGCTTTAGCGAAAACAACCAGCTCATCTTGATTGGCAGTGAAGAAGCTGAAAGCCGGTTCTTCAAAATTCATTCAGAAATGAGAAAGATTGATGTGAAAAAGCAAAAAGAAAAAGCTCTTCAGACATAAAAAAATGACACCATGACGGGCAACATGTCGCCTCTTACCATTGATCAGAAGTTTTTTTAAATTAACTTGAATGCCACAGCCAGCATTCTTGATAACAGATCGCAAACACAAATTGTCACCTGGGCTGGGATGCCGGCTAACAAATCCAATATGAGGATCGTTATTTAGATATACTGCCATATGGACACTTTATTTTCATCATTGAGCTACCCTTGGCGAATCTTGGTTATCATTGCCGTTGCTATCGGTGTTCACTTGGCCGTCCTGTGTATAAGGACGATCAGTAGTCGGTTGATGACTGCATTGCCCAGTCGCACATTTGCCAAAATCCGGTCGATTTTAGGACTACTGACTCGTATTTCTATCTTTATTCTATATTTTGCAACAGTTGGTATCGTGCTAAAAGAATTCGGCGTTTCGTTGACGGCCTATCTTGCGAGCGCTTCGGTGCTGGGGCTGGCCGTCGGATTCGGATCCCAGGGTCTGGTTCAGGATGTGGTTACCGGATTGACATTGATTTTTTCCGATTTGGTGGATGTCGATGACATGGTTGAAATTTCAGGCCATACTGGAATCGTCCAAACGATAGGAATGCGCTTTTTAGTTCTAAAAAATCCTCTCGGAGCGGAAGTATTTTTGCCAAATCGAACGATAACCAATGTCATCAATTATCCCCGGCGATACGTGCGATGTCTGGTGGATGTCACCTTGAGCCGGGAGCCAAAGATCGCCGACCAGATGGAGGCGCTGGTTCAATCCATAGTTGCCGATGCTGCCGAACAGTTCACCGGCCTTTTGATAACTGAGCCATCATCGGAAGGCCGAATAAAAACCAGCTCAGGCAAGGCGTTTTTACGAATCAAATTTCGAATTTGGCCCGGTCGTGGAGCCGCTCTCGAAACCACGCTTAAGCAGGAAATCGTTCAAACTCTGAAAAAATTGGATGCTGCTTATGCTGATTGGATGGTAACGGTCAACTACGAGGTAGAAAAAAAATTATTTACACTTCAATAAATTACAATTGTCTGTTTAGTATGTAGGATCAACGATTTCACTTAAAAATACCAAGTGAGAATTCCAGCTTTCTTCCAAAACTGCGCTCATAAAGATTCGGCAAGAAAGAAATGAATATTTTTGCGATCGTAAGACACATCCGACCTCAAGATGTTGTAGATATTTTGTTTATCACGATTGTTGTCTATCATCTTTATATATGGTTTCGCAGTACCAAGGCATTTAAAGCCCTTATCGGCCTGTTTGCCCTGGGGGTCATATTCACCGCGGCACAAACCTGGGGCTTATTCCTGACGACATGGATGTTCCAGATTCTATGGCAGGTTTTAATCATTCTGCTGATAATATTGTTTCAACCTGAGATTCGACAACTTCTTGAGAGGTTCAACCCTCTTCAGAGGCTTAGCTGGCGCAAGTCTTCAAACCCGGCATTCTGGGTCGAGACGTTAACTGAAGCGTGCTTTCAATTAGCCAAAAACAGAATCGGGGCTTTGATAATCATTGAGCGCAACGATTGGGTCGATGAATGGATTACCGGCGGAATTCCCTTGGAAGGGCAGCCAACCCCTGAAATCATGATGAGTGTTTTTCAAAAAGAATCTCCTCTCCATGACGGAGCGATGATTATACGTAGAGGAGCAATTGCTGCGACCGCATGCTATCTTCCGCTGAGTTCCAAAGAAGGTCTTCCAAAAGATTATGGAACCCGGCATCGGGCAGCTCTGGGAATTGTTGAGCGCTGTGATGCCTGGGCTGTCGTCGTCTCCGAGGAACGGGGCAAGGTCTCCCTGGTGAGAGATGGTCTCATCGGATCTATTCAAGATCCTGCTGATCTTGTAAAAGCACTTGACGAACTGATGACGCCGAAAGAGCACAAGAATCAAAGACCCTGGAACAAGGTACGCCTTGTTTTTCTTCATCAATGGCGCCTCAAATTGATCACCTTGGGTTTGGTGACAGTCGGTTGGCTCTTCCTAGCCGGCCAGCAGAATTTTGTTGTGAGCTTCAAGGTTCCGGTTGAAATGGAAAATCTGCCCGCCAAGATCGAAATACTGGAACCAATTAAGCCTGAGATAACAATTACCGCGCGTGGTTTACGGAAGGATGCCAGCATTTTGAACGTCAGAAACGTCCGGGCGAAAATCGATCTATCCTTAGCCCGTTATGGTGTTAATACCTTTCGCATATCAAGGGATAGGATTACACTGCCCAACAGGAACGTTGACATCATAAAGATTGAACCTGATGAAATATATTTCGTATTAAAGGAAAAGGAAAAAGCAAATTCAACTCAATAAGCAACGATTTGTACACCGCGTCGTAAAAAATTGCCGACTTGCTCTTTGAATCTTTGATCTTACTTGCGAAGAAGATATTGTTGCAGATGGTGTGGGAATAAATGTATATGAAGCTTTCGCTGTTTTCATGGATCGTTCTAACTTTTTCAGATTATGGCCTGGAAAATCCGCCGGAATTCGCCGAAGCGGAAGATAAAAACACGCAGAGGTGGTAATGATGATGGAAACCCCTTTTCCAAAATCAACATCGTTTGCAAAAAAATACAATCGGCTGCTGGAAATTGTGAAGCCTTCAGACACCCTGGGTATTCTGATCAATGCGGATCCTGACAGTATGGCCAGCGCCATGGCGTTGAAACGAATTTTTTGGAAGAAGGCCAGGCGTGTATTGGTTTATCGGATCAATTCCATCAAGAGAGCGGATAATCTTGCTTTCGTAAAATTTCTTAAAGTCGACCAGCAACACATCCGCTACCTGCAACGATCAACGATCAGAAAATGGGCTTTAGTGGATTCTCAGCCGCACCACCATGAACGGTTCATGGACCATAAATATGACATCATCATCGATCATCATCCTGTCACTGACCCGGTAATGGCTGATTTCCTCGACATCCGGGAAGATTACGGAGCGAACGCGTCCATCATGGCCGAGTATCTCAAGGCAGGCGGAATCAAGCCTTCTCCTCAACTGGCAACCGCCCTTTTCTACGGGATTAAAACAGATACCCATAATTTTGTCAGGGCAGCCGTTCCCCTCGATATGGAGGCCTTCAAATATCTTTACCGATTCACCAGTACGCGTATGCTTAGAAAAATCGAATCTTCCGCGATGACGCGAAGTATGCTGTCTGAATACCGCCGGGCGATGGAGCAACTCGTTTTTATAAAAGATATTGCTTTTGTTCACATGGAAAGAGTAGACAACCCTGATCTTTTGGTCCTGATAGCCGACTTTTTCATGAAGATCGCTGAAATTCAATGGAGCATCGTGTCCGGAGTATACCAAAACAATCTTGTCGTTATTTTGAGAAATGCCAGCTTTCGCGGTGATGCCGGCCAAACAGCCCGTAAAATTTTTAAACGCTGGAAAGGCTCTGCCGGGGGGCACCAGAACGCTGCCAGGGCGGAAATTCCATTGGAAAACATAATGGATTATACCCAGGATGAATCCGGTCTTGGATCCTTCGTAAAAAAAATCTTGAAGGATATGAAATAGCCATTCAATAGGTAAAGCCGAATTGATCCGAGTGTTCAACTTTTTGAGAAGTGACAAAGGAATCTGATTCTATAAAAAATGCTGAATTTAAAAAACAAAAAAGGGGGAGAAACCTCAACGGATTCGAAGAGCAGGTTTCTGAAAATTCAAAAATATCGTAATTTCAACCGATTGATTCTATTGAACCTTTATAGCTAACTTTTGATTTCCTTTGAAACTGTTTGGAAATATTTGACCTTAACGGGCACGATTTGGGCCCAGTTGAGGGTGAATGCTTATGATTTTTTTCAATTCTACTCACCATATCCAGGCGGCAGATCTGAACCGTCCAGTACCTGAATCGCATCGGCAATGACGGCTTCAGGAAAAATGCGCAAATCGTCCTTCTTGATTTTTAATTCCGGCATGTATTGAAGGATTAATTTGGATACGGCCAAAGCCTGTGAACGATCCCGATTCTTTTTTACGGCCTCTCGATCTATCTGATTGCTAAGCCAGAGTTTATGTACGGCAAAAGCACGGGGGTCCGGCACAACCATAAGGGCTGGGAAGCCATCCTCGCCAATAACGATCTGTTTGAATTTGGGTGCAGAAATCAGCCACTGAAGATTCTTGATTTCAGCGGCCATGAGGTCATCAACGCTGCCCACCTGACGGTCCTCTGCTATCAATACCGATTTGGGCTCAGGTTTAATCAGATCAACCATGTATCCGGCTTGATTCACGGCCCGAAAACTCTTATTGCTGGGCAAATCAAAGGAGCGATCCGCTTTTTGCAGAATGTAGAGAAGACCTTCATTGTCTACGTCATCAATTGCAAAAAGTCGAAGTTTGGGCCGAATATCCCATAGCACATCCATATCCCGGGTGGCCAGCAGACCACGTTCCAGAAAAATCCCTGCCCGGGCCTCGTATGCGTACAGGGCATTGGTTCCGACTATTTGAAGGTTGCGGCCAAGCAGTTGATGCTGTTCGAGAAGCCTTAAGATTGCGGTCACAATCCGCGGCACACGGCCGATGCGGGCAGCTTTACAAAAACGCGCCTGTTCTTTAAGCTTTTCTTTTACTGGTTTGAGGCGGGCCTGAACGCGCTTCTTATTCTTGTGAAATTCGTGGTATGTCGATTCGGTTTCCTTTGACCGGGGTCCAAGACTTTTGCCGTACCCGTATCGATCCAAAGATCGAAACAGATATTGTTTACCCTTCACCTTTTTCCAATGCATGCCGCCGCGGTACGCACGGCTTTTAGTAAAGGCGTCCATATACGCCTCATGCAATTGAGCTGCATCGACATAAATACGTCTTTGGTCATCGTTCATTTCATACGGTTGCATGTTGTTTTCCATCTTTTTGCATTCATAAATATTTTGAAGGAAAACGGTAGGGCAAACTTGAATCGGAATCACTCCAAAAAAGTTTTCCTTCATTTTTAATCTTTTTATTATTGAAGGAAAACTATACTATTGTCAAGGCATTATTGATTGATTTAATTCAGATGTCATCGATTTCACATGGTTTTCAAGGTGCCAGCGGCAACTGTACCTGCCTTTTTTTATTAATTCTGAATCACAAAATGAAAAAGCAGGTAATGGGTTTAGCTCAACCACCACCTGCCTCTTCTTTCTTGGTACGCCCGGCAGCATTCGAAAGCCTGTCGTAACGAAGCGGAGATCCCGCGTCATTTGGGAGATGCGGGGCGGCCTACGGATTCGAAGAGCAGAAATCTTGAAATTCAAAAATGTTGCTCGCAGGAAGCTAAACATTATCAGCTCCAAAAAATTTCGTATGTGACTTTCTAATCTGAAAATATTCCAGATGTTTGAAGCAGGCACGTTTTACAAAATTTTCAACAGACTGAAATCTTGTATATTTGTCATTATCCAATCCACAAAAGCGATTGCATAATTAAGAGCAGAAAATATTTGCCAAAATACCGCTACCAGACTCATAATACAATTCTTAAAAAACCATTGCGAAATCCATTTGAAATATATTATTTTATCAGCGTAGAACCTAAGTCAATACTATAGCTGTTAGAGTTTTCATAAATTCAGAATGAATGGCAACTGTTGATTAATTTTTGTAATTTCAAGAGACAAAAATATGGAAGGATACAAACATGGGAAGAGAAACTGTCTTGTTTAAAAGTGAAGAAAAGAAAGCTTCAAGCGATATTGCAAATTTCTTGCGTCAGATTGCTGACAAGATTGATGATGGAATGATGATTCTGAAACAGGGTCCAGAGGAGATTACATTGGAGTTTCCCAAAAACATGGTTTTAGAACTGAAAATTGAGGAAGAACAGGGAAAGAGGCTGAAGAAATCGTTTGAGATCGAGTTGGAATGGATAATTGGAGAAGAACAATCGGATGGTGCAACCATATTATAAAACGCCATAGACAGCCATTATT
>JASFJF010000171.1:0-7886 GCA_050122255.1 Desulfobacterales bacterium | reverse complement strand
TAATCTTTAATATGGTTATGCAGAAAGCTCAAGTGAGGCATACATAACCACGAAAGGCACGAAGGACACGAAAGGATAGAAGTAAATTGATGTGTTTTCCCTTTGTGATCTTCGTGTTCTTCGTGGTGAGATAATATCAGACGGATCCAACTGGAGTTTCCCGGATAACCGCGATCTTTAATTTTCGAGTTTATAGCGGATTCTGAGAACGCCATCATTAAATGCTGTAGAGGTAATTTTAAATGTGCCGATTTCAGCGGTTGAACGGACATGGGGTCCGATACAGGGACAGTGGTCGTAATCACCGATGCTGACGATCCGAATCCGGTCTCCGGCATCAGCGGGTAATTTTGCGACGTTGAAGCCTTTTTCGGCCTCTGATTTGGACACGGAACGTTCGCTGACCGGCAGGTCCGATTGGATAATGCGGTTGACCTGTGCCTGGATGTCGTCGATTTCAGCTGCGCTCAACGCATTTTTAAAGCGGTAATCACATTTTGATTTTTTACGCTCGATGTGCGCGTTAAAGCAACGTCCGCACTGATAAATGCGGTCCATTGTCTGGTTCAAAATATGCTCGGCTGAATGCATGCGGGGGTCGTATTTTTTCATCTGCTAAAAACCTCTTTTTGCCTTAATATTGCACGAAAATAAATGTGAAACGGTCATTCATTCATCAAGCGGCACACACTGTCGTGGTTGCGGCTTATTCCTTGCAGCTGTTATTTTTCCTGCTGCTCACCTGCATTCCTTTTACATTAATCGACTTTAGGCCGGCAAGAAACTTTTTACTCAATTCAACCGATATTGTATGTTCATAAACCTGTCCCCGAGGATTGATCCCTCTGATCTTTCCATCGTAAAGAAAGAATTTTAACAGTTGCATTCCGGCGATTCTGCGATCCGTATAATTGACAATCTTATCGGCGGCAGGCGCCGGATGCGGTAGCTCAATGCCGCTATCGACGATCGATTTAATGAAATTAGTAATGCGGCTTAAACGCAGCAGGGTGATTGTTTCCAGACGGTTGGTGGTATGTGACAGGGGGAGGGCACTGGACCGGTAACAGGAAAAAGTTTCGGGCAGCAGGCCCAATGCGGCGCACACAGCGTAGTCCCTGCTGCCAGGAGCCGGGTAAAAAACCGAGGTGCCGACCAGTATGCGGCGCCCGGCCAGATACAATAGATCCTCCACCGAATCGGCGGGTTTTTGAAACGGAGCCCCGATGATAATATAGCCGACTGCCTGCAGACCGTTGCTACGGGCCAGCTCCAAAGTCCGTTCAAATGCCCGGCGAACATTGGGGCGCTGAAATCGTTTCAGTTGCGCACCTGCTGTGGTTGCGAGCGACAGGTTTAATGTTTTAAAACCGGCTGCCCGCATGGCGACGATGACCTGCTCATCCAGCGTTGACGGCAGCAGCCCGTTCATGGCCCGCAGCTCCGGCAAATCCCCCTTGAAGCATTTGCGAATGGCTTCTAACAACCGCAAAAACCACGCACGATTGAGCGATAGATTTTCATCTTCAAAATCGATAAAGCCGATATCGTACTGATTTGCGGCTCCTTTTATTTCACGGATTACCCCGGCAACACTTCTCCTGCGATAAACAAAAGCTGAAGAGGCCCCCATCGAACAGTAGGTGCAGCTTAAAGGGCATCCCCGGCTGGCGACAATTACCATCCCGGCCTTTTTATTGCGCCCGTAATAATGCTGATTCAACAGGTCTGTTGCGGGCAACGGGTAATGCTCAGGGTCATCCATGAGGATCGTTTTGCCGATATGCAGGTTTCCATCGGGTTTGCGGAAAACCAGACCGGGTATGTCTTCGTGCCCTTTCCCGTTGCGGAGTGCTGTGGCCAGCAACGGCATAGACACTTCACCTTCACCGCGTAAGACAAAATCCACAGCCGCTGAGGCCATGACCTGTGCGGGCAGCTCAGTTGGGTGGTGGCCGCCCATGACAATTTTGCAATCCGGGTTTTGGACCTTTATAGCCTTGGCCGTGTGGAGGGCTTCGGCTGCATAGGCGGTAAAAAGAGAAGAAATACCCACCAGAAACGGGCGCGCTGCTTTAACCTGCTGAGCGATGGTCTCAAAACTATAGCCAAAGTGTCTGTAATGATGAAACAGGGCAAAGGGTGACCGATCGGGCTTGTCATAATAGGGGCGTAAATTTGACATTTCATCCGGCAGATCGAGTATCCTTGATTGCTGCGTGGCCACAGCGTCTATAATCCGAACCGAGAACCCGGCTGCCCTCAGACTGGCAGCTATGCCGGCCAACCCGTAAGGAATGGTGCGCTTGGCGGTTAAATAAAAATCGCGAATCGGTGGTTGTATGAGCAGGATGTCGCAACTTAAACTTTGGAGTGATGACGTCATGAAGTATCGGAGTAATGTCAAATGCCTGACAAGGGGCTATTTTATGTACCGCTTCAACAATGGTATAAATTTATGATTGGCCCTCGGAAACGGGAATTTTTGATAGTCATCGATCCGGATCCAGCGAAAAGCCACCGGTCCACGTAAATATACTCTGCCGGATACATATTTGCAGCAAAACACTTCCATGGTGATTTTAAAATGCGTATAGGCGTGCTTAACCTGGGTCAGATGATGGTCTATTTCAACTACCAGATTTGTTTCCTCCTTGATTTCTCTGATGCAGGCTGCCTCGGCCGACTCACCATCTCTGATCTTTCCGCCTGGAAATTCCCACAAGCCGCCCAATAGCCCTTCAGGCTTGCGCCGGGTGATCAGAACCCGATTGTTTTTAAACACAACTCCGACCGTGATGTGGTGTTGCGGGGTGGTCACGCGCTTCTTTCTTTTCGGGAAATCAGTCGTTTGTCCGGTTTGATAGGCCTGACAGCCTTTATTCAGCGGACAGATCTCACATGCCGGTTTTTGCGGTTTGCAAACCAGAGCCCCGAGCTCCATTACGGCCTGATTAAAGGTGCCCGGGCGACGCACATCCAGCAATTTATCTGCAGCCGTCTTAAAGGTACTGTTGGATTGGGGATGATTGACCGGGGCACCGATTCTATGCAGGCGGGCCAGCACGCGTTTAACATTACCATCGACGACCGCGTGTGGCTGATCATAGGCAATACTGAGCACGGCGGCCGCAATATAGTCACCCACCCCGGAAAGACCGTGAAAAGCAGCCCAGCCGTCTGGAATCTTGCCTCCGTAATCTCGCATAACCGTCTGTGCGGCCCGGTGCAGATTGCGCGCGCGGGCGTAATATCCCATCCCTTCCCATGATTTGAGAACAGATTGCAAATCCGCCGCTGCCAGGCGTTTAACCCCTGGAAATGCTTTGATGAAGGGGCGATAATAACGTAAAACTGTATTGACCTGGGTTTGCTGCAGCATGACTTCTGAAACCCAGATATGGTACGGGTTACGGCTTCGCCGCCACGGAAGGTCGCGCTGATTTGCCCGATACCAATTATGTAATCGTTTTCTTAGATATTCGAGATCGGTTTTACCCATGTGAGAGAGATTGCCTGCCGGTGAAATATACTCAAAGAAATACGAATATCTAAACACTAAATCCGAAACAAATTCAAATATCAAATGACCAAAGTCCAAAAATCCGTTTCAAACATTCGAATTTGGGATTTAGATATTGTTTCGAGTTTCGAAATTCGTGCTTCGGATTTTAAATAAACATCGATTATCTATTAACCTTGTTTCTTTGTAATTGATAAGACTACTGTATTACCGCAGGATTTTCCTTAGTATAGCCAGTTTATTTCCATATGGGGGATAACGCAAAGGGGGTTCATAGGTAAATGATTTTTTGAAGATACCTTTTTGATGGGAGAATGCTTCAAAGCTGGCCTTTCCATGATAATTGCCCATGCCACTGTTGCCCACACCTCCAAACGGAAGATGCGTGTTGGCGAAATGAACGACCGTATCATTAATGCAACCGGCGCCGAATGAGACGTTCTGAATAACCATTTGGTAGTTTTGGGACCGGTTCGAAAAGACGTAGAGCGCTAATGGTTTCGGGCGCGAATTCAGAAGAGCTATAACTTCAGCCAGGTGGTCAAATGTTAGCAACGGAAGAATCGGACCAAATATTTCTTCGCGCATGATGGGATGTTCCCAGCCCGGATCTTCGATCAAAGTAGGCGCAATATAAAGGTCTTCCGGATCGCTTTGACCACCGAATAAAATATGGTTGCCCTCCAGCAAAGCAACCAGTCGATTGAAATGGTGCCGGTTAATGATCCGGGCATAATCCGGGCTTTTGCGGGGGTTGTTGCCATAAAATCGCTTTATATATGTTTCGATGTATTCGCGCAGACGCTGTAGGTTGGATGCGTGAACAAGCAGATAATCCGGTGCAATGCAGGTCTGGCCGGCATTGAGAAATTTTCCGAAAACAATGCGGCGGGCGGCTTGCTCGATATTTGCATCCTGATCGACAATGCACGGGCTTTTGCCCCCTAATTCCAGGGTAATGGGTGTCATATGCCTGGCAGCTGCAGCCATTACCATTTTGCCGATGGCGACACTGCCGGTAAAAAAAATATAGTCAAACTGTTCCCGCAGAAGGGCTTCACCGACCTGCGCATCGCCCTCGATGACGGCAAGATACGAACTGTCAAAACGCGAACCGATGATCTGCGAAAGTATCGCCGCGGTGTGGGGCGCATATTCTGATGGTTTAAGAACGCTGCAATTGCCGGCCGCGATGGAACCGATCAATGGTGCAATCGAGAGCTGAAACGGGTAGTTCCAGGGAGCAATGATCAAGGCAATCCCGTAGGGTTCGCAGTAAATTCGGCTTGAACCGACCCACAGCGTAAACGGGGTTCGGACGCGCCGGGGACGGGCCCATGATTTCAGTTTTCGGCTCGCCAGTCGAATCTCATTCAAAACGACGCCAACCTCCGAAAGATAGCCTTCGTAGGTGGATTTTGAAAGATCATCATTGAGGGCTTTGAATATGACCGCTTCATTTTGAACGATGGCGTCTCTTAATCGCGCCAGGCTTTGCAGGCGAAATTCTAAATCTTTCGTTTGTCCTGCCAGGAAAAATTTTTTTTGTTCTGCGAGTATGTGTCTGATGTCAGCCATACCCATTCAAGACGGTGATGTGTTCTTCAATGGATCTACTTTTTGCCGAGAAGGTGATCGACCATGTCCTGGACATCTGATGTGGGCTCTTTGCAGGCAAAACCCTTGCAGACGTGGACGGTCGCTTTGTCTTTGACAATTTGTAGACCGTCGGTAAAGCCTGCAAATTTGGCCAGACGCTCGGCATTTTGATCCGATTTGACCAGTGCAACCTTATGGGGCGCAAAATTGAGATTTAAGGCTTCCAGCATCTCGCGGGCATCGGAATTGTCAGGATCACCGGTGATGACGATCTCCTGGCCTGGCCGCAGGGCGAAATCCACGCCCAGCAGAAAATAGGTGAAGGCCGTCGGCTGGGCCTTGACGCTTCCCGCAAACGCGCGCAGAAGCTCCTGGGCTTTGTGGTCCCATCTGGGATCTCCGGTCAAACGGGATAACCACAGTAGATTTAGCAGGGATACCGAATTGGCTGAAGGTATCGCACCGTCATACAGTTCCTTGGGGCGCACCGGAAGCACTTCACTTTCATTGGCTGTGGAGTAAAAGCCGCCATTGCCGATATCCCAGAAATCTGCAAGCATTTTTTCCTGCAGTGCGACTGCTTCCTCGCCATAAGATAAGTTAAAGGTCGCCTGATATAAATTTAGCAAACCGTGGATTAAAAAAGCATAATCAGCGGCCTGGGCCGCGACGGCCAGTTCACCTTCTCTGAATCGGTGATACAGCTGTCCATTTTCAGCGCGCATCCGGGTTAATATGAACTGGGCCGATTTTTCTGCTGCCTGCGCATATTCGGGTTTATTCAGAATGCGCGCTCCCTGTGAAAGCGCCGCCATCATCAGGCCGTTCCAGTCGACCAGAATTTTATCGTCCTTTAATGGGTGGATTCGATTCTGGCGATGGGCAAACAATTTCTGGCGAACGTTTTCCCATTCGATCACGAGCGCCTCGGGCGCTAGGTTAAGCTCAGCGGCCGCCTCGGTCAGATGACGGTCGAGGTGCAGGATGTTTGTGCCGGGTTTTTGTCGGGTGGCTTCATCCGCAAAATTACCTTCCGGCTGCAGATTGAAAATCTTTTCCCATTTTAAGGCCTGATGACCCTTTAGCACCTGTTGGAACTCATCCAGGGGCCAGACGTAAAATTTGCCTTCCTCACCTTCGCTATCGGCATCTTCGGCCGAGTAAAAAGCGCCTTCGGCTGAAGTCATGTCTCGCAACACATAGGTAAAGATTTCCTGCGCGGTTTGAGCGTAGAACGCTTTTTGCGTGACCTGATAGGTCTCCAGATAGGTCTGGGCGATCAAGGCCTGGTCATAGAGCATTTTTTCAAAATGCGGCAGCAGCCATTGGGCATCGGTGGCATAACGGTGGAAGCCGTAACCGACATGATCCCAGATTCCGCCCCATCGCATGGCAGTCAGGGTTTTTTCGACCATGTGGAGGGCTTTGGTTTCCCCGTTGCGATGGTAACAGCGCAGCAAGAAAAGCAAGCGATGGGGGGTTGGGAATTTGGGGGCGCCCTCAAATCCTCCGTTTCTGGAATCAAATTTTTGCCATATCAGATCGTATGCATGCTCCAGAAGCGATTCACCGGGCTTATCTGCGGCTGTAAAGTTAAAGGCACGCTCGAGCCCGGCGGCAATGCTGGCGGCCGAGCTATGCACCTTGTCGATCTGCGATTCCCATAATTTTTTTACCTGCAGGCATAACTCGGTCAGGCCGGCCTGGCCGTAGCGGTTGTTTTTCGGGATGTAGGTGGCGGCAAAAAAAGGCTTTTTTTCGGGTGTCAGGAAAAGGTTCAAAGGCCAGCCGCCGCTGCCGGTTAACATCTGGCACACGGCCATATAAACCGAATCGATGTCCGGCCGTTCCTCGCGGTCCACCTTGATGCAGATAAAAGTGTCATTTAAATGCCGGGCGGTGGTTTCATCTTCAAAAGATTCTTTTTCCATCACATGGCACCAGTGACAGGTGGCATAGCCGATGGATAAAAATACGGGTTTGTTCTGCCGGCGGGCCAGTTCAAAAGTCTCATCAGACCAGGCATGCCAGTCAACCGGGTTATGGGCATGCTGCAATAGATATGGGCTTTTTTCGTTAATCAGGTTATTGGGAGCCATCGAATCCTCCGGGCTATAAAATCGCCACTAATAATGTGTGGCAATATAAATAGAATATCGAACGTCGAGATTTTTCAAATGCGGTCAATTTAACGTAAAAAAGCTAACTAAAGTAAAAAAATAGGTACTCGATTAGCCCTCCGCAATAAAGATTTATGCGGAAACTGGTTTCAGAAGTTTTAGATTTTAGAGCGTATGTCATAATACTGTTCCGATACAGGCAGTTTTTTGAGTCTTTTTTGGGTTATGAATGATGTTTAATATCGCTTGGTCCAAACGCATTATTAGAAGTGGTTTCAAAATTCCAGATCAGGCTCAAGGGCAAGGCGCCAGGACGATCGGTAAAGCGCAGCATACATGGGTAGGTGAGCATTTGCCGGAGGCCTGCAACGCGGCCATTGGGTCTTAGATGGGATTTTGAAACCACTTTAATTGTTTTTCATATCTGCAGACATCCTTGTTGAACCAGCGCGCTTTCATTGTCAGCCAGATTCGCTTGATTGGATTTAAGTCGGGCGAATAGGGTGGCAAGTACGTTGGTTGCCATCGGTACCAATGGGTGTTTTTGCAACGGTGCCATGTGGCACTATCGACAATCAAGATATTGGTTGTTCTTTGAATGGTAGCGTTTTACCGATTGGCAATCAGTAAAGGCCGTGCCATGT
>JASFJF010000170.1:0-7903 GCA_050122255.1 Desulfobacterales bacterium | reverse complement strand
GTCAGCTATTTACCAATTACCAATAACAGATACCGAATAACTAAGTGCGTAAGAACTTTTGAGTCAAATTTTTCCATCCCAGATCAGGTAAATTACCGTAAATGTCATCAGCCAGATAGCCGCCATCAGCTGCCAGCGGGCCGGCCACCTCTTCAATCATGCCTTCCAGTTCGCTGACTTCGGTGTTCATCCAGCTCAGGCTTTCTTGATCGACCATTAATTGCTTCATGGCGCCTTTGACATCCGGCGTACGAACCATAAACAACCATCCGTCGCCGTAGGGCTCGCTGTTCGCCAGCCTGGGATTTTCCCTGACCTTGGAATTGACCTCCATGATGACACCATCTATGGGCGACAGCACGTCGGCCAGGTTTTCCTTGCGCCTCAGCCCCCAACCCGCTTTGCTCTGGTCCAGCTCTTTGCCGATCAACGGCAGATCAAGCGCATCGGCTTCTCCCAACACCTTCAGCGCAAAGTCGTCTAAGCCCACGCGAATATAGCCGCCGCTTTCGATCCGGGCCCAGGCATGTCCGTTATGGAAATAGTAGCCCATCGGGACGTCGAAACCTTTAATCTGCTGCACCTCACTGGGCAATGCTTTGGCTTTGGTGGTCCAGATATCTTCAAAATACTGGTCAAAGTCACACTTGCCGCATTCATAATCGTAGGCGCACATCCGTTTTTCGATGCGATGGGTCAGGCTGTGGCGGCAAACCCGATCCAGGTCCGGTCGTCTTTTCATGGCTTGCTGCCAGCTGATTTGCTTGCCCTTGGCAACTTTGCTGTCCATCGCATGATCGTATTTACAGCCGGTGCAATCATAATAATTGTCACAGTTTTTGAATTTGACGACCCCGGCCTGCATCCACAGGCAGGGATTTGCGGCCTTGGCCTTCTTATCCGGCTTCACCAGCCAAACCTGGCCGCCGAGGACAGATTCAATTTCTTGTTGCGACCGGTCGCGACCTGCCAGCGCCCGTTTATAGGTCGAACCGAATCCCACCTGACTTCTTTGCATGCTTTTCTTTTTCTCAGCCATTTTCGCGCTCCTTTGTTATAATTTTTTGCAGTTAACTAATCTGTAGAGCAATCGGCATGCCAGAAACCGGAAAATTAAGGCCTTTATATGATATGTAACTAAAATCAATACATATTATATAGCATTGGATCTATAGCCGCATGGTATGGCCCCGGCGTTAGTGCTGTAGAAAATTTCTACAATCAGTTTCGTCCGATCCCCACAAAATTGGATATGTACAATAATATTACTATATATTTTATATAGTTATAGTAGTGTTGAAAATTTCATCAGTGCTTTGGTGTTTTCCAACACTCATCTGAGAAACCAGGCGAGTGGTCTTTGTGTGAGCCGGCTTAGGCCCATTCAAGTTGAAATCTAATCCAATTCCTGTTATGAGCCGCAGAGTTGTGAATGATCGGATGAGCGAATCCGCATCAGGGGGATGCAACTTCAAAAAAAATTATTATACTTTTCATGGTTCAGGCGTTTTATCAAATCAACAGGGCAATGAATTGTCAGTGACTCCAGCGTGCAAACTCAGTGTTAAGCTAATGCAGACAAAGTACATAATTAAGTGGGAAAATCCAAGCCACCCGCTGTGCATGTGGTCGTTGACGTACTGCGCTATTATTGGGGGGGCTGGATGAAAAACGGCTCCGACACCTTATATTCCACAAACATTCGGTACACAACAAACCGATATTTCGAGTTTATATGACAACCCATATTTGCAAATAGAAAGGAGTACCCAATGGAATTTGAAAATTTAGAAGCGATTGTTGATTTTGCCATCGATAAGGAGCGAGAGGCAGCTGAATTTTATCAAAACATTAGCGATGACGAGGAGGATTTCTCTGGCTCAAAAAAAATGTTTGCCGAGTTTGCCGCTGAAGAAAAGAAACATGAGAAGATACTGTTGGAGTTTAAATCCGGAGGGATCGCCAAAAGTCTGCAAGCCTATCAGCTCAAATGGATCACCGATATCAAGCGCAGTAACTATCTGGTTGATTTAAACTATGAAAAAGGCATGCCCTACAATGAAATTCTTTTGCTAGCCATGAAAAGGGAAGAAAAGGCGCTAAAACTTTACAACGATTTTCTGGAGCAAGCTGAAACGAATGAAAGCAAGAAGCTTTTTAAGGTTCTTTGTCAAGAAGAGGCCAAGCACAAGCTAGCACTGGAAACCATGTATGATGATTATATGGCATGTATGGGAGACTAGCCCATATTTTAGATTCTACTCTGCGTGTCATCGTATTCGGATAATGGCTCCATGGATCAGTTGAGCATTATAACGAACGGTTAAACAATTAGCGCCTGAGGTCAGGGCAAAAACCTTTAGGCGTTTTTGTTTGCTTAAAAACGCATTGACGGCATTCTTCGGGCGTCAGACTGACTTTTCACTTAAGCACGAGTTCAGCAGTCGTTGACAGCCGGTGCAGTCGGCAATAAGATCACCCAATTTTTTCGCCAGAACCGTATAGGAGTAATATTTTTTGGCCGTTTGATAATTGTGGGTGACCATTTTCCTACGCAATTCAGGATTCGTCAGAACTTTCCTGGTTTTGCGGACGGCCTCATCGGTGACGTAGCCATCGATTTCGATAACGGAAAAACCTTTGGGTTTGATATCAATGGTGTAAATTGAATACGTATTGACCACTATGGGTCGGCAAAAATATATCGCCTCAAGAAATGCATTGCCAAATCCTTCAAAATTGGACGGATATGTGACGAGATCGGCATGCGGGTAAATGTCCTCGAGCGTGTAAATCTTGCGCCCGCCTTTTGTTTTGCCCCTTTTCTCATTGATAATGTTGGCGACGAAATAGGTATCCACTTTCATCAACTTAGAATATTCTCTTACCCGGCGTTCATAGTCATAGCCTTCGTCCCCTGAAGCATGTGATATCACGAGCTTGGCTTTCATATTCAGGCGGTTTACCAACTCAATGGCATGTTCAATACCTTTGCGTTTGACGACCCGGGTGGGCTGCAATATCAATACCTCATCATCGGCAACTCCCAGGTCCCGGCGCACATCGGCAGCATAGGTGTCGGTGGGTGGGGGCTTATCACCGGGCTCCAGAGCACAGGATTCGAAATTACCGGACACCGGGGGCGGATTATCAAAATCCATGACATTGGGAATAATGGTCGCTGAGATACCGGTCCGCAAACTCAATTGATTGTCCGCTGAAGAATTGATGACAACGTGTTGAATTGAAGGCAAATGCGGTGGAAACGCCATATTTAGATATTCCCAGCAGGCATTGATCATGAAATGCTGTCTTTCCCAGAAAAAATCATGATGATGCGCGATGGTGGGCATCCCAGTTTCAGAAATGACTTCAGTAAGGGCAATTCCCAGCGGGATATTTAACGGTATGGTTAAGGCATTTTCAGGAACCAGCAGATCAAGCTTAAACTTTTCAATAAACTGATACAGGTGATCCTTGAGATGCTGCTTTAGTTGATAGATTTTGTTGGTCACAAAGCGGCGGCGCACGCTGGCGCCAAAGCAATTGCGGTAAACATCCACGATGTCCGGATGCTGGAAATGGGCTTCTTTTGCCAGATAGGAATATTGTGAAGAGCGATCGATTTCGCCGGCAAAATAAAAACTTGTGAAACCGGCTTTTTCAAAGACACTGGCCCATTTTGCTGTTTCCAGCGAAACCCCGTCTGTCCCGGAAAACCGGGTGGAGATGAAGCCGACATTATGGTGTTTGCCGCACGCCGGACAGTATGCCATGATTGCCACCCTACTTACATTTTCGCGGCTATCTGGGAAACTCCAGTTGGATACGTCTGATATTATCTCACCACGAAGAACACGAAGATCACAAAGGCAAAATACATCAATTTACTTTTCTGCTTTCGTGTCCTTCAGGGTTATAAAGGCGACGCTTGAGCTTTCTGCATAACTGCATCTTATGCTCAATAGCTGCGTTAGAAACCAATTCAAAATGCTCGAATACGAACGTGTATGCTCCTCTTTTGAATCGGTTTTGGCCTTGCTTTGTAAAACCCTTTAATCTGCTTGAATGAGATGTAAAATCCCGCGTTCCTGCGGGGGGCGCGATCTACTATTTCCAAGGTAGCTTTTCGGTTTTTCAGTTAACGAACCATCACGTAAATTTTGCATGAGTATGAATGCCAGACTCAGGCATTAACTGAACAGGTAAAATCCCAATGCCTTGTCAACGGTTTCAAAAGGTGCAAATTCAGCGCCGATGAACTGATCGCGTTGATTTTTAATGACAACCGTTTTCTTAATCAATGTGCGCTGAGCGTCATCAAGGTGAAACTCGACTTTCATCTGATCACCAATGGCAACGCTTTGTCTCACATTCAATTTAATCTTTACTCCTGTGGTGGAGATGTCTTCGATCGTCATCAGGCCGCGGTTCCGGGGTTGACCATCGACAAAGTGGATATAGGTCCCTGGCAGGTTCGTCTCTTTACGGTATTGCCTTCTTTTTTCCAGAATGGCCTTGTACGCATGCCCGCATGGGCATTTGACATTGACCTTGACCATTTTATCAAGCGTCGCATATTTGGAAACATCGACGGTTTTAGTCCGCGTGCATTGCGGACAGGAAAAGGTCGCCATCTGTTTGCTAGTTATATAAACTTTTTCACTCATCTAGACTAAACCGCAAAACCATTTATTGCCAAACCGTCAGCAATTGAGTAGGCCACGCTTTGCGCAGCCTCTTGCCTATTAAAATAACGGCTATCCCTATAAGCCGTTATTTAAGTAGAACAAAACACGATAGTTATTCATTTTTTATCATATTATCACGTATTTTTAAAGTCATATTTGAGCGGGTGGGTATCTACAGCACGACCGAGGGTCATTGGCACTTCGCCAGCTTCAAATGGATAACAGAAGTCAAATTTGCGAAATTCTAAATTTGGACTCCTGGCAAACCATCTAATAATAGCAATTTAAAACGATAGGTTCTTGTGAAGCCAGTATAGATAGGCTTTTATTTATTGACTTTTAAAAATCTTTGCTGTACACTTATGAATAACAGTCGTAAAATAAAACCAAAGCTAAAAGAAGGAGGCAGAAATGACAAAGGCTGAATTGATCGACAAAATGGCAAAGGACGCCAAAGTTTCGAAAGTCGCAGCCGGAAAAGTGCTTGATTCTTTCATGAGCAATGTGACCAAAGCGTTGAAGAAAAAGAACGGTAAAGTCACCCTGGTCGGTTTTGGAACCTTTCAAAAAACCCGTCAGAAAGCGCGCAAGGGCCGCAACCCCCAAACCGGCGCCCCGCTTAAAATCAAGGCCAAAAATGTTGTTAAATTCAAGGCCGGTAAAGGTTTGAAGGCTGCCATTTAAAATTGATCCGTAATTATTGAAAAGGCAGCTTATCGGCATCCTCAGGCCGATAGGCTGCCTTTCTGATTTACGAGGTCTAAAAGTCCGCATTCTGCTGATCCGATGGCCTTCCAACGTTTAGTCCCAACAATCATCCTGATAATTTAGTTCTGCATGCTTGATTTCTTTTTGCCAGCCCTTACGTTCTACTGGTAATATGGGTAAGCCCAATGGAGGACAATTAGAATGGGTTCCAAACAGCCAGATTATCAAGATGAAATCCTGGATGAAATTGACGAAAAAATAACTGAACCACCGATGTATAAGGTGCTGCTTCACAATGACGATTATACGGCCAAAGCATTCGTTGTCGAAATTCTAATTGCTGTTTTTAATAAGTCCATAGACGAGGCCACCCGTCTGATGTGGCAAGTTCATCGAACCGGTGTCGGTGTATGTGGCGTTTATGCTTACGAGATGGCCGAAACCAAAATAAACCTTGTCACAAAAATCGCGCGGGAAAATGGGTTCCCACTCAAAGCCAGTATGGAAAAGGAATAGATCAAAAGGAATATGTCATGCAGTCATTGAAAGAAAATGATATTTTGACAAAAACGACACGCTATAATTTGATTCGCAACGAACGGCTCATCTATATCGATGTGCACGAAACCAAGGCCGGGAATCTGGCCGGAAAGTTTGTGGCCGTGCCCAACCTGGTGAACATCGTCGCCCGGCAAGAGTTCCAGGGCAGCGGTGAGACCGAAGAAATAGCCCTGGAAAATTGTCTCCAGAAAATAAGAGAATTTGAAATCGAAGACCTTTTCCCCAGAAAAGAAGATTAAAGTAAATCCAGTAAGCGCAGCATACACACAGTATGTGAGCATTTTCGCAGGGACCGGGGAGGGCCCCAGGCCCCAGCCGACAACAGCGCTATTGGGCGTTCGATACATTTCTAAGCTAGGTTCTCAAAAACAATGGCCCATAGGGAGCCTTTATATTATTCTGCTAGAGATTAGAATTTTACAGAATTTTGGTGACCTTGGGCTGGTAGGAATTTTGGGCGGCCATTTTATTGGCCCGGGCTTTCATAATACCCAGCGCCGCGAAAAAGAATGCAAATCCCAGCAGAACAGATAGAGCCGATGGATTCATTGAGGTGAAGGCAGCCAGCATTTGCCCGCAGACCGCACCGATGAGCAGAAAAATAATCGGAAAAACATAGATTAAAAACGTGGCCTTCAATAAGGACCGGGTCTCAAAACTTAAGACAATCCGATCTCCTGTTTTGGCACCGGCGATATTTATCGCCTTGACTTCCACGTCCTGGCTTTTGCCAAGTGCATGGCACGAATTTTTTGCCGTGCATCCCTTGCAGGCGCTGCTTCGGGTGGTTTTAACCCAGGCAGCTTTAGAATCTGTCCGCAGGACGATGCCTTGTTCTGTAGCCAATATTGACTCCGCTTATGGGTCGATTTCTAATTTTCAGAAGTTGATGGATATAATTAGCAGCCTTGCGTTTTTTGCACAACACCGTATCTAAAAATGGTTCGGGGAGTTTTCCCGTCCAACCCCTGATAATAGCGGAATAAATTATCAGCAGCGAAATCGTGCATTGTCTGAATGGTTTAGGGAGCGTTGCGAAAGAACAGCCATAACCCCAAAGCCACGGAGGGGCGCAAATTTGTTTTTACGTTTAACCCACTATTTGACATTTGAATTCTGTTCTTTCGCTACACTCCCTAAATCATGAGTTTGCACGATGAAGTCGCTGATTTTTTACTCCGCTATCGATTTAAGAAATACTCCCCGACCCCTCATCTAAATGCTATCAGGTTTTCGGCACAACTTGAGCTTGGGCGTTTATCCTGAAGCTTCGGTTGGTTCTTCCATTTCGTCAACTGGCACCGTTTGGGTATGCTCATAGCAGATCAGCCCACACTGAAGACACCGATCTGCTTCTTTTTGAGCCATTCTGGCCGAAAAGCCTTTTTCAATTTCACCGCATTGAATCAGTTCTTTGCCGCTACAAATGGGCATAATCTGGCGCTGGCTGGCCTGCACCTTCTCGACATGATACACATTTTGCAGCGTGGAATGCGGCGAGATCACATGCTCCGTCAAACCAGGAGATAACCCGTGCATGATCTGATGAATTGAGGCGGCCGCCCGCCGACCCGCACCGATTGCCTTAATCGCAGCGCTATAATCCGCCAGCACGTCACCTTCCGCAAACAGGCCGACCTCACCTTTAAAGGCGGGTTGTTTGTAAGGTTGAGTCCCTTCCCAGTGCAAAGACACTTGCGGAGGTAATTCCACTGCATCTGTTTCTTGCGCTTCTTCACCCTCCGGTCTTGGCCGGGTAAAAACCATTTCGGGAAATCGTCCGGTGGCAAATATCAAAATCTGAGCCGCTATACGCGTTACTTCAGCGGTGTCGGTTTCAATATATTCAATCTGTTTGAGCTGGTCGGCTTCTCCGATCAGGCGATTAATGGCCGCATTGTAAATAATGTTTAGATCGGTCATGCCGCGTTCTTCCAACTCTG
>JASFJF010000169.1:0-7905 GCA_050122255.1 Desulfobacterales bacterium | reverse complement strand
ATAGAGCCAGACCGAAGCCGCCAGGCCGAAGATCATTATTGGATAGAATCCCTCGAGTCCATACACCGAAACCATTCCCACCGCTATAAGGGGGCCAACTGCCCTGGCAAGTTCTCCTCCGGTCATATAGAAACTCATTCCTCGGCCCTTTTTTGATCCGGCTAAACGTGAAATCATAACCAGCGACGGGACATGGAAGAGTGAAACGCTGATTCCCGTAATGAACAGCAGAATCAATAAAATTCCATAGCCGGGAGCCAGGCCGATGAGGCTCATCGGAACAGCCGTCAGGGCCGGCGCAAGAATGATAAAATAGCGCACGCTGATTCTATCGGCCAAAATGCCGATATAAGGGTTCACGAGAGCGGGAAGTTGCATGACTGAAGAAAGAAACCCGGCCTGCGTCAAAGACATCGAAAGCTTTTCAATCAGCAGGGGTAAAAGCGGTGACAGAAAACTGGAATAGACATCGTGAATAAAATGGCATACCGAAAGCACGACGATTCGACCGGTTTTAAAGTCTACCGATTGACGATCATGTATTGGGTGGCGGGTCATAATGTCATTTGGCGCCTGTTGCTGAAAGTCTATTTTTATCACATGGTCTTTTCATTAAGGACGCTAATGAATCTTAATTTAAAAGGAATGTCAATCCTCTTGCTTTTGGTTCTGCAAAGCTTATTATAGGGTTTCTGCTGTATGGGCCTTTCGGCCCTGTTATAAATATATGAAAGGAGAATTAGCTATGGCCCGACGAGTCGTTATCGATGCCGATGAATGTATCGGCTGTGAGAGCTGTGTTGAACTTTGCGCGGAAGTTTTTGCATTTAATGAAGAAGAGGAAAAAGCAGAAGTCATCCTGCCCGAGGGTGGCCCGGAAGATTGCATTGAAGAGGCGATTGAGACATGTCCGGTTGATTGTATCTTTTGGGAAGACGCCGACTAAAAATGATTTCGGAGCGTTCATCTTTTGGCCCAGGGCGGCGTTAAAATTGGATTCAAAATACTCGCGTACTTATGTGTACGCTCCGCTTTTGAATTCAATTTCGCCTGGCCCTGAACCAAAACCTAAGCGCTCTGAAATCATTTTAATCTATATATAATCCACAGCAAAACTGAGTTGTTCTGCAATCCGTTTTGTTGGTCAATAATAGAGCCCATCTCTTGCATCGCGCCTGTTGAACACCTTGATCCCTATATAGATCGATATGAAATCCCGTAGGATGCGGGAGCCCTCGAACAATATTTAAGCGTACTGCAATTCGTTCACCCGTCAAACTCACCGATCAGTTTTACTTCTCTTTCCAGCTTTACCCCGAACCGCTGCCAGACTCTGTCTTCGATTTTACGAATCAGGTCCAGGACATCGGCAGCGCAGGCATTGTCCGTATTGAGGATAAACCCGGCGTGCTTGGGACTGATCATGGCTCCCCCGACGCGCATCCCCTTTAAGCCGGCTTCGTCGATCAATGCACCCGCGTAATAACCCGGAGGGCGTTTGAAAACGCTTCCGCAGGATGGAAAATCCAGGGGTTGCTTTTTAGCTCGCAATGCCAGAATATCATTCATACGCTGCTTGAGCGTTGCCGCATCTGTTTGCTCAAAGCGGAATTCTGCAGATGTCAGGACCACTTGCTCCAGATCCGGAACCTGGCGATAGCCAAAATTTACGTCTTCGCGCGCTGCCGTGAATGGCGTGCCATCCAGCCGAAAGCCTTTGACGTTTACGGTGGTTTGCGCCATTTCCTGCCCAAAGGCGCCGGCATTCATGCGCAAGGCGCCACCGACGCTGCCGGGGATGCCGGCCATCAGCTCCATCCCACCAAGTCCATTGTCCACGGCATGCCGGATTAAATCCAGCAGTGGGGATCCTGCCCGGACGCTAGCGATCGTGCTGTCAAAGTGCCAGCCGCTCATATTGGAACCCAGATAAAGTGTTACCCCCGGCCAGCCGTTGTCCGAGATCAGCAAGTTGGAACCCAGGCCCAGGATAAACAACGGGATCTTATCAGCCTGCACCATCTTCAGCACTTCTCCGATAGCGGCCTCGGTCCCGGGTGCCGCCCAGACCGCTGTGGGCCCACCGATTTTGTAACTGGTGTAGGGTGCCAGTTTTTCTTTGGTTTTGACCTCGACGCCTTCCACCAGCGCCAGACGACCGGCGATTTGCGTTGCATCCAGGGTTTTATGCTTGCCCACTTATTCTTCCTCCACCCATGAAAGCACCAGATCCATTTGCAGGCTGGATTCAGGTGCCGATCGGTCATGCGTGACGGTGTTTTGCCTCAGCTGCTGGATCAGTTGCAAAATCCTATAGCCGCTGGCATATCCATGGCGGGCCAGAAAACACCCGACGACGGTGCCGGTACGGCCAACGCCACCCAGACAATGGACATAAACGGGCTTGCCGGCTACAATTTTTTGATCAATTATGTCCAGAATACGGGCCATTTCAATTCGGGTGGGGATACCCATATCTTTTATGGGCAATCGATCAAATGACACCTCACATCCCAGCTTGCGGGCAAGTTTCTGTGTTTGGGCTTCATAAGGCCTGACCGGTTGGCCGTACCAGCGTGTCTCATCGGTCTGCATGAGGTTGATGAAATGGCGAATACCGCATTTCAGCAGCGCGTTTAATTGGGCGCCACCATCCCGGCCTAGTGCCGATCCCGGATAGTAACCGGCCATCAGCCGGTCGGGTACGACCCAGTAGGCCTGGTCAAACGGCGCTTTCCTGTTAAAATCGATCTTCAGAGATGGCAAAAACACCATAAAGACCATATAATCGTTTTATGGGTAAAAAGATACAATGGTTGTGTTAAAGCATAAAACCTGCAGGAAAGCAATTTTAGCTGCCGCGTTTGGCAGTACTTGATTTATTTTATCAGGGTCTTAGGTTGTGATCATCCCAGAAATTGATCTTAAATAAAATGGAAATTTACCATACTCGAGGCTGAAATGATTGATCAATATGCCACAGGCAGTCACATGACCGTAAAAGGGACAAGATACCACCAGGATCTTAAAATTATTCGCGGAGAGGTTATCGGGAACTGGTGGCGGCAGCAGGGGCACCGTCTGGCTACCGATGATATTGACGATATTATGAAAGCCAGACCACAAATTTTGGTTATCGGCACCGGATATGCCGGAAATATGCGCCTGCCGGACGCCGTTCGACAAACCCTGGAAAGCAGCCAGATCAAAGTTATTGTCCAGACAACCGGTGATGCCACCGCGACGTTTAATCGCCTGGTGGCTGAAGGGAAGGATGTGGCTGGCGCCTTCCACTTAACCTGCTAAAACCCATCTCAAATAAGCGTCTAAGTGTCCATGGCTGTGTTGCAGATCGCCTCAAAATGCTCACATACTAACGTGTATGCTCCGCTTTTTCGCCGACCCGCGCCTTGCCATGAACCCTTATCCACATTTTATAGATGGGTTTTAATGATTTTCCCATTATGAAAAAAATACCATTTCTTTTCTTTATAGCCGCATAATCGTGCATCGAGTGATCGTTTTACGATTCGATATCCACCATCTGTAGTCAGCTAAGCGGATACCAAAATCTCACCGAGTGATAACTATTTCTACGCCGCTTTATTTAAACGCCAATCCTTATCATTGTAAGATATCGGGGCTCAATTCGACATATAATGAATGCATCCTAACCGATATTAAAATTTTATTATTTTCCGGAGAGAGAATATGTTTAGAATTATAGTTGTATCCAAGATTATAATACTAACGATAATTTTAGGAATAGCCCTGGGTCAGGCGTTTTCGCGCGTTATCGAAGAAAACGGTAAGACCTTCATCGTCGATCGGAATGCTGAACGCTGGGATATCACCCAGGCGGTATCGATCGGTTTTAAACCCCACCGATTTCAACACGGCATCGGACGCCATGCATTTACGCCGCTTGATGATTCGCAATTTAGCGCAGATAATAACAGTGTCAAGCGGAATGAGCGTGTCATTGGGATCACAGAGGGTGAACATGCCAACGCATATGCCATTGCAAAACTCTGGCGGCACGAGGTGGCCAATAGTCATATCGGAGAGAAACCCATTGCAGCAGCTTACTGACCGCTGGTCAATCTTACGGCTGTGTACAGCCGTCAGTTAGACGGGCGCGACCTCACGCTGGTGCCTTCAGGTTGGACCTACGACAGCACCTTCGTCTTGTATGATAAAGAAACCGGATCGCTGTGGTATCCTTACAAAAAGGGCCTCAGGGGTATTCAGGGTGTTTATTTTGATCGACGCTTGCCGATGTTGGATTTTGAAGACACCCGCTGGGGCAAATGGCAGCAAAAGTACCCCGAATCCAGGATTATGCAATAAAATCACTCAAGTTTTCAACGTGACGGCCGATATTTTTTCTTGAGCGTGGGGGGACTCTAAAAAAGGAGGATGCAATGGAGGCTCAGGATTTTTTGCGGGTCATCAACGAGCTCGAGTTCATTCTGGATGACATCGACGAAATTAGCGGACAGCTGGATTTGACCAAGACCGAAAACAACAAAATGTTTCGGGCGATCAGCAGCATCGAAAAATCAAAACAAATCCTGGTGGAACTTTTTCCCAACATAAAATCACTGGAATATGATGTCCGCGAGGACCTGACAGCCGAATTGACGGAAAGTTAATTTCGGCCAAAAATATCCTGAGGAGGAATGGGGGACGCTGGCTGAATCTAGCAACGGCTGGCAATCATGAAGACACGGGTCATGCGATTGTACATTCCGGGGTATCATCTGTTTGTGGTCTCGGTTAACAGGTTTGTTAAGGATGACTGTGTTACACTATCGTTTTCATTTGTCTTTTTGCTTTGCATCATTTCCTTTACCACCCTCAGCCTGCAACTGGCGATGCCGGTTTTGACGTCCCATCGGCTCAATCTGTTACCCGCTTTTGTTCTGATCGCCTTTTATCTTTAATCATTTGAATATAAACAAAATATTGACATACAGATCCGCTCAGTTTACAAGATAGTTCATCCCTGCTCTAAAAATCCTTGAGAGAGGATCTTTATATGTCACTACTGCTGCGTAACGTTTTCTGGACCCTGTGCCTGTTCACCCTGGTTGGCTGCGCCGCTCACGGTTTACCGCGCTGGAGAAATTTTCAAGGCGATTTGCCCGGTCAGGGCTACCTATCGGTGGATAGTGGTTTTGCCGTCTCTTCCGCCTGGACCTCCAACCCCTATAACATCACGACCGCTTCACCGGTTATTGGCATTGATTCCGACGGCCGCGAGGTGATTTATGTGGGTACGGTTGACGGCGAGCTGGTGGCGTTAAACTCGGAGGATGGCAAAGAGCGCTGGCGTCGATCTTTTGCCCCCGATACGCAATCGACCGCCATTATTTCAACACCCGCAATTTCCAGAAACGGAAATATCTATGTCGTCGTGATACGGCGAGATGCGGACGGTCGAACCAGAAGCATCCTCCATAAAGTCGACGAATTCAGCAGGATCCGCTGGTCACAAGCCCTTGGCGATGAGGGGTTTACATCCGGCGCGCCTAAGGTCTTGGTATGGGGAGAAGATACGCTTGTATTTATTTATGCGACCGTATTCGTTGACGGAAATCCCCAAGGAGCGCTTCTGGTATTGCACGACAGAGGTAAGGCAGTCGAATTGCTTGATCGTAAAACTCTGGGAACCTGTCAATGGGGCAGCCATGAGTTACAGGCTCGCAGTGAAGATGCGGTTAATACCCTTACCGCTTTATGGGATTTTACTTCTCTATTTAGGCCTGAAACTGCCGATGGCGGCTACTCAATTCCGGATATATTTGTTGACCCCTCAGTGGCCGTATTTACGGCTCGAAAATTACCATTGATTGCGATTGCCGATAATCTTTGCAGCATGGGAGCCTTTGAATGGGATGATGGGCTCACTCTTGTCTGGCGGAAATTTCACCCCTATGAGAAACATTCCTCCACATCTATCTTGCCCGGTGGTCTGATGGTTTTTGGACGGCAAAATGGCTCCGTGCTGGCCCATGATATGGAAACCGGCACAAAGATATGGTCCTATGATGCCGGCCAACCGGTATTAGCGACCCCGGCAGCCACCGATTCCTACCTTTTTGTTGTCGCCAAGGATCATCTTAAAGTGCTGGATCAAAAGGATGGGAGCCTCGTTTACGATAGGGGGGCGCCACGGCAGTTTCGGCTGCCGGGCCAAACGTTGGCCTCGCCGGCTGTTACCCAGAATCGTGTATATGTTTCAACCAGCGCCATGATAACCTTCAGCTATGACCTGTCAACCCGCAGCCAGGATACAAATTTTCGCGGAAACGGTCTGGCATCCATCGCTCTGGGTAACAACGGAGCCGTTTATGCCGTGGCGGCTGACGGAAGAATCCACAAGTACCTGGGCCCAAAGTAAAACCGGCCCGCTTTAATTGACGATCATGTTTTACTTTGTCTTCTTGTTTTTTGAATTGACGGGAACGTTTTTCGACAGCTTCCTCATCAGTTCGTGCCAGTCTTTGACTGTCTCGCCTTTCTGGGTTTTGTCAAAGCTATAGCGTTTGTCAACATGGTCGTCGGCGGCTTCTATGACCCCGGCTGCGCCGATGATGGCATAAAGCTGAATGCCTTTTTGTTTGAGGGCGCGTAACGTTTGAGTGCCCTTCCAGCGCAATAAAGGCGCATCCGGAAATTCCATCTCATCCAGAAAGGTTCGCGCCATGCGAACGCCGGTATTTCGGCTCAGGTAAATCACGCGGTAATTTTTTTGCATCTCTTTGACCGCCTGGCGGCCGGCACCGGCTGCTATATCCGAGAGGACCGCATCTTTGAAGCCGCCTTCGATCTCAATCAGAATCGCCTTTTCATTCTTTTTCATTACCAGGACGATCCCATTGCCGCTTTCTCCATCTGATGTGGCCCGTACTTTGATGATGCCCGCGCGCTGCGGCACGTATTTTCGATACCCGTAACCATCGCCGCCGGTTAAATTTTTCCCCAGGGATTTATCGTCCAGAAAAAATTCGACCAGGCGGCCGCCGTCGGCAAAAATTTTGCCTTTGGTCAACACTTTCAGATAAACAGGTGTGTTGACGGTTGTCACCCGGTCGTAGACGATCACGGCTCCAAGGCTGCGGGTGGTCGGCAACACCACCCAGCCGCACAAGAGCAGAACAGGTAAGAGTTTGTTTTTGAAAAAAACCCTCATTTTCGCCATCTTGACACCAGGGGCTCGTTTTTTTAGAATATAGCGATACATAACCGAATGACCTTAAGATAACGTCGTATCTAACCTTTTTATCTTTATCATGACCGACTGGGCCGAGCCAAGCGATTTTAAAGAATGGGGCAAAAGAATATTTGCCCTGCGCCCCCTTTTGATCTTTACCCTGATCTGCGCTGTTTTTATTTTGGAGATGCGATTTGATTGGGTCGAACGGTTTTTAGGATCCTATCTGGTTACCACCAATTCGCAACGGCCCGAATCCGGTTCCATCTGGGAAAAAAGCCATCAAACCCGCACAGCCAGGCAAACCTTAGAGCAGATCATTACCGACCGTCAGGCCCTGCAGCGTGAAGCTCGTAGCGCAGCTTCATTTACTCAAATTGCCGCCAGCGTTACACCTGAAAACGGAGTTATGCTGTCGGCCGATCATTTCCGCCAGCTTTACGTGCGTCTGGCACCTACGATTGCTCGGGAAATAATAGCACCGCTTGATTTACTGGCGTTTGCCAGCAAAGGGCAATGGCGGCGGACGTACTTTGAAAAATCCGTCAGCGGTTTGACGGTTTATTTGCTGGATGCCCATAATCGCGTTTTACGACAGCTTGAACTGAGCGCGATCCTGCTGTCCCAATTGCAGCGCGGCGAAGTGGCTCTGGTGGAATCATTGGAAGAGCTGCCGAATTTTAAAA
>JASFJF010000168.1:0-7933 GCA_050122255.1 Desulfobacterales bacterium | reverse complement strand
GTATTCAGAATTTAGGGAGCATATCCTGCCCCGGGTGGCCGCCTCCGGATACAACACCCTTCAGATCATGGCCATTCCGGAGCACCCCTATTACGGGTCGTTCGGCTACCAGGTGTCCAGCTTCTTCGCGGCATCTTCACGATTCGGTACCCCCGAGGATCTCATGGCACTCATTGACGCAGCCCACGCATCCGGACTGGCCGTCATTATGGATCTGATTCATTCCCATGCCGTCTCCAACGAAGTGGAAGGCCTCAGCCGCTTTGACGGTACCCTGTATCAGTATTTTCATGAGGGCCCGCGGGGACGCCATGAGCTGTGGGACTCACGCTGTTTTGATTACGGCAAGTATCAGGTGCTGCATTTTCTGCTGTCCAACTGTCGCTTCTGGCTGGACGAATATCAACTGGATGGATTTCGCTTCGATGGGATCACCAGCATGCTGTATCTGCACCACGGTCTGAGTAAGGAGTTTACCTCCTACGATGATTATTTCAATGATCAGGTGGATGAAGATGCACTGGTCTATCTGGCGCTGGCCAATGAAGTCATCCACGCCGTCCGCCCGGACGCCATCTCGATTGCCGAGGATGTCAGCGGCATGCCGGCACTGGCAGTTGCAGCTGAAAACGGCGGCTTTGGATTTGATTTCCGTTTTGCCATGGGCGTACCGGATCTGTGGATCAAATTGATCAAAGAAGTGCCCGATGAAAATTGGCCTACGGGGCACCTGTGGTACGAGCTCACCAATCGGCGCAGCGATGAAAAAACCATCAGCTATGCCGAATCACATGACCAGGCCCTCGTGGGGGATCAATCCATCATTTTCCGTTTGATCGGCGCTGATATGTACGACCACATGCACGTGGATTTTGAAAATTTAAAAGTCGATCGCGGCCTGGCGCTGCAAAAAATGATCCGACTGCTCACCCTGACAACAGCCGGCAGCGGATATTTAAATTTCATGGGGAACGAATTCGGGCATCCGGAATGGATTGATTTCCCCCGGGAAGGCAACAACTGGTCGTACCATTACGCCCGCCGTCAATGGCATTTAGTCGACGACCCGCATTTAAAATATAAATTTCTGGCCCGTTTTGACCGCGATATGATCAAAATGGCCACATCCCACCATCTGCTGGACAGCGATAACCTGAGTTTGCTGTATGAATACGAAGACAACAAGATTATCGTATTCAAGCGCGCCGATCTGTTGTTTGCCTTTAATTTACATCCTCAACAGTCCTACCCGGACTACCGCATCGAAGCCCCGCCGGGCGCCTACCGCATGCTCTTTTCCAGCGACGACCCCTCTTACGGCGGTCACGGCCGTCTGGAAATCGGCCAGGAGCATTCGACCCTGCCACAAAAAAGCAACCGCGCAAAAAGCGAATTTTTAAGCCTTTATTTGCCAAGCCGAACGGGCATTGTTTTGCATTATATCACCTGATCCCGGAGGGGCGGCCGCCATTTCCCGCAGAATTTATGTAGCTCAAGTTTTTCATATAAATACCGATAGCTTAGTTGTATTACCGCACTGATGAAAAAATTTGGGGGTCCTTATGAGAGTCTTGGTAATTGATGACGATAAACCCACCCGTCAATTGTTAAAGGAAATGGTCTCAAAAATAGGCGCATGCGAAACAGCTGACAGCGGCAAAAAGGCCATTGCCGCATTTGTTGAAGCCTGGCAGGATTGGCGGCCCTTTGACTTGATTTTGCTGGATATTCTTATGCCCGAAATGAACGGGAGTCAGGTTTTGAGCAAAATCAGGGAGCTTGAAAAAGAGAAGCAGGTTCCCGAAAAACTGAAGGTTAAAATCGTCATGGTCAGCGGCGTGTCGGAAAAAGAAACGGTGATGGCCTGTCTCAGGGATGGCTGTGATGACTTTCTGGTAAAACCGCTCGAATCACAGTCGCTCTTAAAAAAAATAAGAAATTTTAGATTACAGCCGACAGACCGCTAGCGGCCATCGGGCTTTTGGGCGCAGCCGATTGTCTGTTTTAGAAGCTTGCCACATACGAAGCGCATCATGCGAATAAGGGCGGCTGAATGGTATCACTTGCAGGGAGGCCTTGCCGCTAAATATCCCCTTTGTCATAAACATTGCAGATGCAACACAAAAAGGTGGCCGTCTGTTCATCACTGATGTTTTTCATGCCATGGGGCTCCATGCTGGGTACATAAATCACGTCGCCGGCACTGCACACCGATTTTTGGATAGCTTCGTCCGTCTGAGGATCATACTGGTAACATTCGAAGCGGCCGCTGAGGATGTACATGGTCTGGTGATAAAAATGATTATGGATGGGGATCTCACCACCGGGTTGGGCGGTAAAAAATCGCAGACCGTAATCAGGATAACCGGTGCCATCATCACCGTGCTTTGAAAGCCAGCGTATGCTAATGCCTTTGACATCGAGTTGTCGACCCCGGTAGGGAAATTTTTCTATCCGAACATCTTCGCAGTCCTGCCAGTTTAACACTTCCATGGTGACCTCCTATATATTATCTCGGCTTTACCTGCTACATGTCATAACACTTTTTGACAATTATTTACATTAAACTAAAAAAATTTTGAACGGCTGCTACGGTATTCACTTTAGGGTCTTGATCGCTACTTTTTTTAACCTTATAATTAACTAAGGTTGCTTATTTGAAAATAAAAAATCTGCTTCTCATTCGTTTGCACGTAAAAATCGGTTTACCCATAGTGTTAGTGCTGCAGGCCGATTTTCACTTTGAGGTGCATGCAGGGTTTCAAGCACTTATGAAAACGAGAAAATATTTGATAATGATCGTCTGTCTGTTCGCTACCATGCTCCTGACGGCCGGCTGTGCAAAAAAACGTCCGGTTCTTTATCCGAATCCAACCTATAAGTCGGCAGGCGCAACTGCAGCCAAGGCCGATATAGATGAATGTATTCAGCTGGCGGCCGATCATGGCCATGCAACCGATGCCGGCAAGAATATGGCTGCTTCAACAGGCAAAGGGGCTGTTACCGGAGCGGTGGTCGGTGGTGCGGTTGGAGCTGTCACCGGTCGGCCCGGTCGTGGCGCTGCAGCCGGTGCGGCCGGTGGCGGCGCCGGCGGGTTGATGCGGGGTGCCTGGAAATCAGGTAATCCCGATGAGATCGAGCGTCGCTTTGTTGAGCAGTGTTTGCGGGATAAGGGGTATCAGGTCATTGGCTGGAAATAAAATTGGAGTGCGGTTTAGCCCGTTACCCGTTGGCCCGTTAGCCGGTTAAATATTAAAAGATAGCATTCCAATCTGACGGGCACAACTGGCTCAACCGGCAAACCGGCTAACCGAATTTGGAAGGGATGAAGATGAATAAAACCGAATTGGTCAGGAGGGTGGCTGAAAAGCTGGGCGACCTTCCCAAGAAGACTGCTGCAAAAGCCGTTGATGCGGTTTTCCAATCGATTCAGGAGGGTTTGGAAGAAGACGGTATCGTCAAAATCGGGCAGTGGGGCACTTATACCGTTGATAATGTTCAATAAAGCAATTGCTGTGTAATGGATCAGCCCATTTTGGGCGGTATGCATATTGACGTTGAATGCAATACTTTTGGTAACCGCATTTCATCCTGAATTGACCCAAGACACCTGGTTCCACCAATACTTCCTGAGCCTTTTTTACGGGTAATCACCTTAATCCGGATCGTTGAAAATCATCATCCTGCCGGTGGCCTCGGCCACCAGAGATGTCTCTGCCAGACGGGCGCATAGCTACAAATCCAGTCGCCCCCTGATCTGACTGTGCAAGACAGCGCATATCTTTCTTTTGTCGAACAGACAAATGCCAGCCTCCTTTTATAGTGGTTGTCAAAAAAACGTCCCGATTGCGGAACGCTTTTTTGCTACAGCACTTATGCCGCCATCTTTTTCTCGGAACATCATCAGGGATCAAAAATTTAAAAAAAACTAAACCATTACCTTTGTTTAGCCGAAAATAGACTTAAGGCCGACGGTGCCAATGCTGCCACTTTTCGCCATTTCGGCAATTTTCATTCCTCTTCTGCAAACAGCGGGTGAAATGGTGTCGAAAAACCGTTTCGATACGGAACCGTCTGCGCAAGACGGCCAATAAAAAATTGAGGAACCAATTATGTCTGGACCAATGTATAATGTCGACTTTTCCGGGCGCATTATTCCGGGTTGGGAACTGGAAGAAGTCAAATCCAATTTAGCAGCGCTTTTGAAAGCCGACGATAAAACAATTTATCAATTGTTTTCAGGCAAGCGGATCGCGATCAAGAAAAATGTCGATCAACAAACCGCTTTGAAGATCAATAATGTTTTTAAAGATGCTGGTGCGGATTGCATCATCAGTCCGATTGACGACGGGGGCACGAGCGCACCGCCGCCGCTACCCGCGCAAACAGCCCCCACGGAAATGGCCGCCCCCGTTCCCTCGACTCAGAAGGGAACGGCGGTTCAACCATCACCGTCCCCTGCTGTTCATCCAATGCCGGCCGCAACCGGCACAGGCCCCGGCAAATTTTGGTACGCCATTGCCGTATTGCTTTTCCTGGCGCCGATGATTGCCGGCGGCATGACGATGTTCAACACTCTGCAAGCCTATTTGAGCACTGAAACCCGCTTGAGGGTGCCGGGTGAAACCGATATTCAGATCGATAATCCCGGAACCTATGTCTTTTTTTATCAAACCACTGCGTATAACGCATATAATATGGCCCAAAATCGCCTGGGACGGGAATTTGACATCTATCTTATGGATCTGGCCACTGGACAGGAATTGGCCCTGCAACCGGTCCAAATCCCCTATACCGAGGAAAATGGCAGCACGGTTCTTCAGGCCATCGCGCAGGTCAAGTTTGACACTCTCGGCTCCTACGGGATTACGGTTGATGGCGAAATCTCAGGCGGCGACAACCTCCTGGTTCGCCGTTTTGAACTATGGGAAATGGTCAAAGGCATTATCTGGGGAGGGGTGCTTATTTTTATCGGCTTTCTGGCCGGTCCGATCTTGGGGCTGGTGGTTTTGGTCAAGCGCCAAAAACATTTGCGCACACCGGAAAACGCAACGCTGAGTGAAGATCAGGAGAATAATTGGGCCATGTGGGCCCATATCAGCACATTTTGTTCCATGATCTTACCACTGGGCAATTTTATCGGTCCTTTTGTCGTCTATCAGTTAAAGAAAAATGAATCCGAATTCGTCGCCGATCAGGCCAAAGAAGCGCTTAATTTTCAGATCTCGCTCATTATTTACATGCTGATATCAGCCGTTTTAATCCTGATTGTTATTGGTTTTTTTCTGATCTTCGGTCTGGCGCTTTTCGGCCTCATTATGGTCATCGTTGCCGGAGTCAAAGCCAATCAGGGAGAATTTTATCGCTATCCGATGTGCATACGGCTGATTCCGCAAAAAAAATATGCGAACCGATAGCCATGGCAAGGACGATAAATGATGTACCGTCAGGATTTCATGGCAATTCCAACATAATAAATTCTTCACCAGCAGCGCGTCAAAAAGAAAATCTGGATAGGTAAAAACCTGCTCGATTTTTCCTGCCGTATTGTCTTCGCCATTGAATTAATATTTAATGAAATTCGTTTTGTCGAGTTGTAAAAAGCTTTGGCTTCTGGTATCGATTTTTATGATGAATGCCGTCTTGCAAACCTGGATTGAAAGAGTCAACGCCGGTGATATAGAAGGGGTGCTTGAGATGTATGATGACTCGGCAACCTTGCTGCCAACATTTTCGCCGCAGCAAGCCACCACAAAAAACGCTATCAGAGCGTATTTTGAAAATCTGGCTTCCAAACCGGCGCTTAGGGTCCAGCTGCATCCGGAAACATTAAATGAGTACCGAGCAGGCGAAACCTTTAAATGCGTCAGTGGAAATTACACTTTTTCATATGAAGCCGAAGGGAAGATCCAATCATTTGCTTCAAGATTTACGTTTGTCATCAATACTATCAAAGATCATCCCATCATCCATCATCATTCGTCACAAGTTCCGCTTCCGCAGTCGCATTGACGCGGACAATCCATATTACCGATTCCACTGCCGGAAACAGACCATGGGAACGTTTACCTGTCGCCGAAAATTAAAGCAATTTGCCGCTTTCGGATTGGTATTCTTGACTCCGGAAATGATTTATGGATTAATAACAAAAAGGGGGTGATCCTGACGACCGATACCCTCCCATACAGACATGCGCGTATGCGCTCATTTTACCTCTTGCTGACAATATTACTGCTGTTGAACGGTTGGCCTTCTCTGTGCCCGGGCTTTGGTGCGGGTGCTGACAACCGCAAACCGGACGAAGCGCTATTTGGGGCAGCGATACCCGAAGACGGCCCCGCTGTACCGGGTACTCGGGAAAAATTGGCCAAAGGAAAGTTTCTGGTGGCCAGCCGCCGGCTAAACGATCCCAATTTTAGCGAGACAGTGGTACTGTTGGTTGAATACGGGCCGGATGGGGCCATGGGTCTGGTAATCAATCGTCCATCAAACGTTAAGCTGTCAACCGTGTTTCCCGACGTAAAGGCGCTCAAACAGCGTATGGATACGGTCTATGTCGGCGGCCCGGTGGCCGTCAATCAGATGCTGATGCTTATTCGATCAACCGAGGCCCCAACAGCATCGAAACCCGTCATCGACAATGTCTACGTGAGTGCCAGCTGGAAGGTGTTGGAGGGCCTCATTAAAAAGGAAAGTTCCGAGCAGCTGTTTCGCCTGTATGCAGGCTATGCCGGCTGGGCGCCCAGTCAACTCGATTTTGAGCGCAGCCGGGGCGACTGGCATGTCCTACAAGCGGATGCGGAGAGTGTATTTACCCTCGACCCCAAAGCAATCTGGCAGGACCTGATTCGACGGGCAACCCTAAAATGGGTGCGGTTGGAGTAAACCACATTTGTCTAAAGTTGCTTAAACGTTCGATAATACCTGAGGACCCGTTGAACATATTCTTCGGTTTCTTTATAAGGCGGGATTCTTTTATAGCGGTCGACAGCGGTGGGCCCGGCATTATAGGCTGCCAGCGAAAGAGCCAGTTTGCCGTTAAAACGCTCGTAGAGCAATTGAAAATAGCGCGCGCCGGCCTGAATATTCTGCCAGGGATCAAATGGGTTTTTCAGATCCAGCATTTTAAAGTTCTCGGGCATGATCTGCATCAGGCCCATGGCACCTTTTTTGGAGACGGCCCGCGGATTGAAGTCTGATTCGGCTTTAATCATGGCCTTTAGCAGGCGCGAGTCGACTCCGGTTTGTGCGGATGCATCCGAGATGAACCGATCATACTTGTCGGTGGCGTAAAACCTTCTGGAAAGGGTTGTTTTTTCTTTAAGGTAAAGTTTGTAATCTTGGGCATTTGAGGTCGGGGTGTTGGTAAAATGCATCACCCCGTTTTCATCGATGTAGCGGTAAATATCCGCATGAACTGATGATGCCGGCGTAATCAATAGCAGAAGGGTGGCCCAGACCCCGATAAGGCAAAAATGAATTCTGCGTTCGCCCATAAAACCTCAAGAACCCGTCCGAATCTGTTTGGCGCCTTGATATAACAACAGCCCCCTTGGCGCATCTCGCTGTATCTGTCATAAATTTTACAATACTTTTTTTTAAAACTCAAGGGGTTGTAAATTATATATAATTATTCTAAATATTTATAAAGCAAAGCCGGGGTCTTGTGAGGATTTACAATGGCTTTTGGAAGAGCTTGAGTTGTCGCTGTGTGTTCTTTTGCACTTTGGGGGCTTTCTTCTGCGGGGTCTCGACTTTTTTGATGCGGTTTTCAATATCGGCCAGAAATGGAGAGGGCCGGCGAACCATAAGTTTTCCGTATATCCCGCGTTTTTGGGCGCGGGTCAGATATAATTGCTGCTTGGCCCGGGTCATGGCCACATAAAACAGCCGCCGTTCTTCGGCCGGATCGGCCTGTCCGCTGCCCTGGTGG